>NZ_JBEOUO010000011.1:0-262159 GCF_040302485.1 Streptomyces sp. NPDC126499
GGGTGCTCCGGCGTGCCCGACACGAAACGCCGGTTGCCGGAGAGAAGGGCGTCCATGGCGACGGAAGGAGAGGTTCTAGGCATGCGATCAGCCTACGGTCCTCCGCCCCTCGTGTCGGCGATCCGAAGCGCCGGACCGCACTGTGGGAAGCATCACGCCGTTGCCCTGACGTACGGCCGGAGCGTCTCCTGCCAGGTCTCCAGCCACAGGACGCCCTGGACGACGCCCAGCGCCGTGGTGCGACAGGAGTCGTCCGGGATCTCCGGCAGCCGGCGCTCGATCTCGGGGAGCAGGGCGTAGGCGAAGTCGGAGCCCGGGCGGTGGTCGAGGTATCTGCTGAAGCGGGCGGCCGGCTCCACGGCGAACATGCCCGCGTGCCGGGCGCGCAGCGTGGCGTCCGTCGACCGCAGCAGTGTGCGTGTGTGGTCGGCGGTCACCTCCCGCAGTCCGCAGGCGGCTGCCGGGTCGCCGTCGTGGCCGTGGGTCTGACAGCGGGCGCGCAGGGTGTCCGCCAGGAGGACGGCCGGGTCGATGGTGAGTGCCTCCGTCACGTACGCGTCGAACGGGTGCGGGGTCCCGGCGACGATGAAGGGCTCCACGTGGAGCAGCAGGTCCTGCGCCGCGAACAGGGCGTCCGGGCCGCCCTGTCCGAGGCGCCGGGCGCGCTCGTCGAGGATGTCGGTCATCAGCTCCTTGAACGGGGCGAGGGCCGCCACCTGCCGGGTGACCTTCGGGAACGGCGTCAGGTCGTGCCGGGTGACCGTGTAGCCGAGGCTGCCGCGCACCGCGCCGGTGAGTTCGGCGCGTATCGGTGCCCGGAACGCGGGGTCGGTCAGGACCGGCTCGACACCGTCGCCGCCCTGCCGCTGGAGCCACTGCAGAGCGAAGACCCGGCGGTCGGCGGCCGGTTCGCCGAACGGCAGGCCGGCCTGCCGCATCCGCGCGTGCAGCGCGAGGTCGACGCCGACGTGGGAGAAGTCCCCGCCCAGGGAGCGGGTGCGCAGCCCGAGCAGCGGCTCGCGGGTCTCGCCGGCCTCGCGCAGCCGCGTGGCGATCGCCGCCAGCACCGGTTCCAGGCCGGCGACCGGTTGCCGCATCCCCGCGTACCGCTCCAGGAACAGCGTCAGCCACGCGTTCGCGTGCCGCGCCGTCTCCGGGGAGGCCGGCCCCGGCCCGCCCGTGCACCGCTCCAGGGCGCCGACGTGGGCCAGGAAGGCGAGCCAGCCTTCCGCGGCCTTGGTCTTGGCGTCGGCCGAGGAGCCCTGTGGCTGCGGCATGTGGCGGGCGAGGAGGTCCGCGGTGTCCGGGTGCTCCGCCAGGTCCCGCCGCAGGGGTGCCGCCCACGCCGTCCAAAGGGGCATGGCCGCCTTCTCGAACGCGCCGGAGCGCAGCAGCAGATGGAAGATCTCGGTGTTGACGTCGTCGGCGTCGGGCCGGCCACCGGCACCCTTCGCCACTTCGACGGCGAAGGAGGCAGGCACTTCCTGCCTCGGGCCGGGGGCAGCGCCGTCGGCGGCTGCGCTGCCGCTCTTCCTGCGGCACCATGCGAGGACGAGCCGCCGGTACGCCTCGTGCGCCTCGCCGGGCGAGGTGCGGGTGGCGAGGTCGTCCCGGTAGCGCGCGAGCGAGGTCGCGTCGAGGACGCCCAGCTCGCCGAACTCGGCGACCAGGTCGCGCAAGGCGTCCTCGTCGATGGTGCCGATCCGTTTCTCGGCCGACCTCGCCTCCGTGTAGAGCGTTCTGGCCATCGCGGTGCTCGCTGCCGCCACGATCCGTGCGCCCTCGTCCAAGGCGTACGGCAGGAGTTCGGGGTGCGGTGCCGTCGCCTTCTTCAGGCTCGCCCGGAGCTGGTTCGCGGCGCGGCCCGGTTTCGTCCGCGCGGTGGTGGCGCAGCTGTGCAGCGGAGCGAGCAGCCCCATGGCCTCTCGTACGAGCTCGGGGTGCGCCGCGCAGACCCGGGACAGGAAGTCCAGCGGCCGGACCTGGGTGCGGCCCACCGGCGTGGGGTCGTCCGCGTCGGGCTCCAGGCCCACGGTGCGCGCCACCGCGTCCTGCGCCTCGACCGTGCGCCGCGCGAGCAGCCGGACGAAGCGATCGCCGTCGTCGGCGAGGACCGGAGAGGTGTAGCGGCGGGCGGTGAGCGCTTCCTCGTCGGGGCTCTTCGGGGCGCCGGGCAGCACCGCGCCGGCGTCGAGGAGCTGCCGCTCGTCGGTGGGCCGCGGGGGCGCGGGGGGCGCGGCCCGGGGTGCGCCCTGGGCGGCGTACTGCGCGCAGGCGGCGAGGAAGGCCTGGTAGTAGTCGTCGGCGTCGGCGGCGGGGTGGGCGGCGGCGCCGGTGCTCGGTGTGGTGTCGCGCTCGTCGTAGAGGGCGGCCATCGCTCTGATGCCTTCGGACCAGACGGGCAGGGGCACGGCGTCGTAGGTGCCGGTTCCGTGCCCTTCCTGGCAGTCGGTGAACGAGAAGTTGCGCAGGTCGACCGGCGCCATCGGGCCTTGATAGCGCAGGCCGGCCACCATGCGGTGCACGCGGCCCCGGTGGCCGAATCCGAAGCCGGCCCGTTCCCCGTCGATGCGTCCGCCGAAGCGGGTCACCACGCGTTCGAAGTGGGCGCCGGAGGAGTAGGCGGCGCCGTGGAAGACGGTGAGTCCGTGCGGGGCGCCCCACGTTCCGGGAGCCGGGGAGCAGTCCGGGCGGACGTACACCGCGCGGTGCAGTTGTTCGACGCCCTGTTGTCCGCCCAGCCGGTCCAGCAGCTCCCGCCACGCCGTGAGCAGCCCTCTGCCGCGCGGGTCGAGGAGCACCGGGTGCGGGATCACGACGACCGTGTCGTCCAGCTCATGGTCGCCGTCCGGTCCCGTGACCGACAGAGCGCCGCCCTCGCCCGGCGCGACACCGGTGAGGATTCCGGCGCGCCGCACGTCGGGTGCTCCCCGCTCGCCTTCCGGCCCGCCGCTCCCCGCGCCGGCCGGTGCGATCACCGCGTACCGCAGGGCCTGCCGCCAGCAGGGGTCGGGCCATACGTGCCGGATCAGCGCGGCCGGCACCGGCAGGGACCCGGTCATCCAGCTCTCGACGCGCGTCACCGCCTGGGCGGTGTGGTCCGCGATCCAGCCGGCCAGGGCGGTCAGCTCGCGTACGAGCGGCTCGTTCTTGAGCGCGGCGGGCAGCTTCTTCAGCTCGCGTCCGGCGGCGGTGCGGCAGCGGAGCACCGGTCGGGGGCCCGTCCATGGATCGAGCGCCAGTGCGTAGCCGCCGACGGCGTGCCAGGTGATGGTCGGACTCATGGTGCGCTCCCCCGGTCGTGCGTCCTCTCCGCGGCTCGCGCATGTCACCGCGGTACCCGCGGCCGTTCAGCGGGTGATCACAACCTACGCGCAGCCACTGACAGTGGCCGGTTCACCTCCCGTCCGGACCTCCCCGCGCGAAGGCGGTGGCCGCCTTCGCGCCGGGAGGTCCGGGTCGGGCCCGGCGCCGGCGCTTCTACTTCTGGTGCGCCATGTCCCGGGCCTGCTGGGCGATGTTCTCCAGTACGGCCTTCGGGTCGGCGGACGGAGCGACGGCTTTGCCGATGTTCCGCTTGATGGTGTTGCTGACCTGGAGCCAGGACGGCTCGTTCACCGGATAGAGCTGGGCGGTGCGCAGGGCGGTCAGGAACTGTTCGACGCTGGGGTCGACCGCCGCGTCCTGGGAGAGCTGGGTCGCGGTCACCGTCGAGGGCAGGAGATGGTAGCGATCGGCGAACTCGCCGAGGTTCTTGTCCGCGAAGACGAACTCGAGGAAGGCGCCGACCTTTTCACGGTTGTCGTCGCGCTTGAAGGCCATCATCCAGTCGGCGACCCCCGCCGACAGCGGCGCCTCGCCCTCGCTCAGCCGGTCGGACACCGGCATGCTCAGGGTGCCGACCTTCATGCCCTTCGCCCTGGCCTTGTGGAGGAGCGAGGGGTAGCCGTTGACCATGCCGACCTGGCCGCGCAGGAAGGCGTCGAAGGCGTCCTGCCGGTTGAGCTCGGCCGGCGGGATCGGGCCGGTCAGGGACGCTTCGACCAGGTTGTCCTTGATCCAGCGGAACGTCTCCGTGTTCCGCTCGGAGGCGATGTCGTACAGGCCGCTGTCGTCGGTGTATCCGCCGCCGTTGCTGAGCTGCCAGATGAGGGCTTCGGCGTGCGCCTCCTCGGGGCCGAGCGGCAGGGCGTACGGGTAGAGCACGCCCTCCCCCTTCAGTGCCGTGGCCGCTTCTTTCAGGTCCGTCCAGGTCTTCGGCGGCTTGGCGCCGGCCTTGTCGAAAAGGTCCTTGTTGTAGAAGAGGAGCCGGCTGCTGGCCACGAAGGGCAGGCCGTAAAGGGTGTTGTCGACCGAGCCCGCCTCCCGCAGCGGCGCGAGGAAATTCGCCTCCGCCTTGATCGACAGCAGTTCCCCGGCGGAGTACAGGCGGCCCTGTGCGGCGAAGTCGGAGTACGCGCCCATCAGCGCCATGTCCGGGGGGTTGTTCTCGCCGACCATGCGGGTGACCTCGCGGTCGACATCGGCCCACGGGTAGAGCGTCACCTCGACCTTCGTCCCGGGGTGGGCGGCGGTGAAGGCGGCGGTCAGCTTGTCCCAGTACGCCTTGGAGCTGGTCGCCGGGCTGTCGCCGTACTCGGCGGCCACCAGGCGCAGCGTCGTCGCGTCGTCGGACGAGCCGCAGCCGGTGACGAGGGAGCCCAGGAGGGCGAGTGCGGCCACGGAGGCGGACGCGCCGAAGAGACTTGGTCGCACGGATGTTTTTCCTCTTGATCTTTACTGGCAGTGCGTCCGGAATTCTCTCCTGGAAGGCGACGAATTGCGTCATCCGCCGACAGGTTGTGGTCATTGCTCCAACTGTGCCGCTCACGAATGGTGTTTTCCGCTGGAGCGGGGCCGTCTCCCACGCGCGTAGAACCGTCCTCATCCGATTCCCCGGCCCAGGGAGTCGCGATCCGCCCCGGCCCCGACGGCGGCTACGAGCCGTCCGGCGCGGCGGGCGGGGGCGGCGGGAAGCAGGCCGTGACGTCCTTGCCGCGGGGGCAGCGGTGGGTCTGCCACGCGTCGGCGAGGGCGTCGATGAGCAGCAGCCCGCGTCCTCCGGTGGCCCCTTCACCGGCGTCGCGTGGTGCGGGCACCTCGGGCGAGGCGTCGTGCACGGTCACGTGCAGGCATTCCTCGTCCCAGGTGAGGATGAGCTGGGCGTCGCTGCGGGCGTGGATGTGGGCGTTGGTGACCAGCTCGGACACGGTGAGGACGACGGAGTCGAGCAGATCTGGTGCGGTCCGGTCCCAGCCGAGTTTCGTGAGCTGCTCGCGCGTCCAGTCCCTGGCCGTCTTCACGCCCCTGCTGATCGGCAGCGAGCGAGCCCATCCGACAGCTCTCAGTGCGGGGTCCTGCGGCATTGTCTCTCCTTCGGCCGACCATGCTGCTCGTCTCCGTCTGCCCTCGAAGCGGCGGAAGCAACGTGCGGGGCCGAAGACGGTGGAGGGGCGGCTCCGTCACCGGGGCCGCCCCTCCTGGTCCATGGACCGGGGATCAGAAGACGCTCACGCCGTACGCGTTGAGGGCCTCGGTGACGGGCTGGAAGAACGTGGTGCCTCCGCTGGAGCAGTTGCCGCTGCCGCCGGAGGTGAGCCCGAGCGCCGTGGTGCCGGAGAAGAGGGCGCCGCCGCTGTCGCCCGGCTCGGCGCAGACGTTCGTCTGGATGAGGCCGTAGACCACGTCGCCGTTGCCGTAGTTGACGGTGGCGTTCAGGCCGGTGACCGTACCGCTGCGCAGGCCGGTGGTGCTGCCGCTGCGCTGGACGGACTGTCCGACGTAGGCGTTGCCGGCGGCGGTGATGTCGCGGTAGCTGCCGTTGTAGAGGTAGACGCGCCCGTCGGCGGCGGAGGCGTTGGAGTGGCGGATGATGCCGTAGTCGTTGGTCGGGAAGCTGGACCCGGTACGGGTGCCGAGCACCGTGGTGTTGGCGGAGTTGGTGTACCAGGTGCCGGCGCTGTTCGTGCAGTGTCCCGCGGTGAGGGCGTAGTACGTGCTGCCGCTGCGGACGTTGAACCCGAGCGAGCAGCGGCCGCCGCCGGCGTAGATGGCCTGGCCGCCGGCGATCAGCTTGTTGATCCGGCCCTGGGTCCGCTCGATCTTCAGGCTCTTGGCGTGGGCGCCCGCGGATCGGCGCAGGGTCGCGACCTCCGCCTCGGAGACGGTCGAGTCGACCGTGACGACGACCTTGCCGGTGGCCGGGTCGGTGTACCAGGCGGAGCCCGGGACGTCGGCGGCGAGCACGGCCTCGCTGGCGGCGGCGAGTTCGGCCGTCGTGGCGCGGTGCGTGTCGGTCGGCTGCGCCGAGGAGGTGGGGGCGGCGAGGACCGAGGCGGCGACGAGAGCACCGACGACGGCGGCGAGACGGCCGGCGCGGGAGGACGTACCGGTGCGGAACGCTTGCTTCACTGCATGCTCCAGTGGGGGTGGGGGAGGCCGCTGGGTGGGCGGCCTTGGCTGTGAAGTGCTGCGGCACACGGCGCGGTAGCGCCATGCACCTGTCAATCGCGATCGAGGGGAATCCTCGGCTCCGTGAGCACGCTCCCACAAGGTGTCCTTTCGGCCGCTCTACGCGCGTTTCCCCGTGGGGCGCCTGCGACGGCGACCAACCTGCCGACTGAAAGGCCGTCAGAAATCCGACGCAAGCGATTGCGATCGGAATCCGGCCGACCGTTTCGTCCCGGCGGCGCACGACGCCGTACGGGGAGGCTCCGGCCCCCGGGCGGGAGGTGGCGGGGAAGGGCGCCAAGCGGAAGGTGCTGCTCCAGGTGCTCTTGACTCCAGGACGCGTTCCGGCCTTCGGAGTCGGCGGGAGGGCCGAGAAGCGCCGGCGTGGCCGACACGCGGCACTCGATGCTCACGCAACGGGGGTGGCTTTCCTTCTCCCGTGTCGCGTGCGTCCCTCGGTCCTCTCCCCCACCGCGGTGAACGGCCGCGGACCCGGTCGGAAGCGGCTGAGCGCGTGCGCTCGCGACCGGTGCCCGTGGGCTAAGCGCCGATATCGGGCATTCGGCGGGTCTGCCGCCTGGCTGAATCGGAACACCGGTGCTCCGGGAGTGGAGGGCGGGACCTGCGAGCCGGTCCCGCCTTCAGCTCCGTCAGCTCCCTTCAGCCCTCCCCCAGCCCTCCGTCAGCTCCGTCAGCTCTCCTTCTCCTTCAGCTCCTTCAGCAGCGCGGCGTACGCGACCGTGATCCCGGCCGCCTCCTCGGGATCGGCGGTCGCCAACTGGGCGCGGTCGGCCAGCGCGGCCTCGTGGCCGGCCTTCCACTCCGCGATCCGCCGCGGGTCGGGGGCGGAGGCGCCGCGCTCCGCGCTCAGCCGGTCCTCGTACCACCGCACCACCGCCTCGACGGACTCCTCGGCGGCGCGTTCCGCGCCGCTCTCCACACCCGACAGGCCGGGAATCTCGGCATCGGTCATCACGGCACCCTCCTTCTCGACATCGGAACGCGACGACAGGCTTCCGGCATCCGTCGCTTCCTCCCGGATGCCCCCGCGCCGGACAGGTACCCCACGCCGCGCGCCGCACCAGGGCCAGGGGCTCGACCGCGCCGAATTCAACCCGTACGGCCGCCCTCAGCGGACCGGGCCGGGGCGGGCACAGCCGGGGGGCGGCGCGGGCATGGCCGGGGGGCGGCGCGGCGCGCGGGCCGCCTACGCCTCGGCCTCGCCGATCCGCAGCAGCAGGGTGCCCCCGGTGCGCTCGCCCTCGCCGTCCTCGACCGTGTACGTGACCGGGACGACCTGGTCCAGGTGGGGGCTCACGAGCGCGGGCGGGACCTCGAACTCGACGTACTCCGCGGGGCGTACGACCGACACGGCGTCCGTGTAGCCGACCGGCTGGTCCCGGCCGCCGGCCCAGAGCAGCGTGTAGGTCTGCCCGATCATGACCCCGCCCTCGGGCGAGACGCGCACCGTGACCGGCCTGCCCAGCTCCGTGTCGGGCAGATGTCCGTCCGGGGCCTGGGCCACATCGGGAGCGGGGAGCCGTACGTCGTCGATCGTCCGCCCTGCCGGCACTGCCGGCGGGGGTTGCGTCGCCTGTGTCTGCCGCGTCGTCTGCCTCGTCCGCACGGAGCCTCCCGGATTCTGGCGAGGAGCCCGCCCCCTCTGCCCGTCGAGCCCGGCCGCCCGCGACTCGGGGGGTATCGCGGCGGCCGGGCTCGACGGTCGCATGCCCCGTGCCCGCGCACGCACACCGGCACGATCGGGTGTCGGTCCCCTCACCCGGCGGCCGCCGGCCGCTCCGCCGGCTTCCCGAAGGCACCGGTGAGGCTCAAGGCCCGCGTTTCAGCGGCCTGTTCGCGGCTAGGCGGGACCGTGGACGACGAGGGAGGGGTGCGGATGACAGCGGTCGGCGGCGAGGGCGGAAGCGGGGCGGAGCGGGAGAGCCGGGCGAGGGTCGGGCGGGACGTGGTGCTCGTGGTCGGGCTCGCCGGGGCGGTCGTCGGCGGAGTGGCGCTGCTGCTCAAGACCGCCCAAGCGGCGGGAGTTCGGGCGCCGATCATGCCCGTCGGGCTTCTCGTCGCCCTCGTCCTCGTCCTCGGGCTGGGTGTCATGATGGCCCGCTGGAGCATCGCGCCCACCCGCGGCCGGTCCCGCCCGCGCGCCGCCGCGGTGCGCCGGAGGCGGGAGACGGTTCCGCCCGCCGAGCCGCCTTCCGTCGACGGGGAGGCCCTGGACCACACGTCGGTCGACCCCGAGGGGTTCGAGCACAGCGTCGCGGCGCTGTGCGCCCGGGACGGCTGCACGGTGGTGGAGGTGGTGGGCGGCGCGGGGGACCTCGGCGCCGACGTGGTGGCGACCACCGCCGACGGCCGCCGCGTCGTGCTCCAGTGCAAGCAGTACACCGGCGACCACCGTGTCGGTTCGCCGGATCTGCAGCGATTCGGCGGTACGTGCTTCACGGTGCACGGGGCCGACGTGGCCGTTCTCGTGACGACCGGCTCGTTCACCGAGCCCGCCCTCGACTACGCGGCCGCCTGCGGCATCCTCTGCGTCGACGGTGCCGCACTGGCCGCCTGGACCGAGGCGACGGCCCCGGCACCCTGGGACTCCCCGGCACCGGGCCGGGCGCCCGGTGACCCGGCCCCCGCCCCGGCCGGTGAGTGACGGCCATGGGGACGGCGGGGGGACGCACGGGACGCACAGGACGCGCGGGACGCACGGAACGCACGGGACGCGCGCGGATCAGAAGGCGTAGCGCACCCGCAGCCAGGGCGTGCGGGCCTCGATCATGCGGGACAGGGTGTCGACGGCCTCGCGCTTGACCGCGTTGCGGTAGCGCACGTTCAGGGCGCCGTTCTCGGACCGCTTGGGCTGCTGGAGGTCCGGCTGCCACAGGACGTCCTCGGCGCGGGGGTGCCAGCCCAGGTTGACCGCGTGCAGGTCCTCGTTGTGGGTCAGCATGATGATCTCCGCCGCCGCCTGCTCCTTCACCCGCCGTGGAAGGACGTCGTCCATCATGCGCAGCAGCTCGTCCCAGCTCTCGCGCCAGCCCGGGCGGATCACCACCGGGGAGAGGTTGAAGTGCACCTCGAACCCGGCGTCCAGGAAGTCGGCGGCGGCCGCGACACGTGCGGGCACGGGGCTGGTGCGGACGTCGAGGAGGCGGGAGTCCTCCGGCGGCATCACGGAGAAACGGATCCGGGTGCGACCCTGGGGATCGAGCCGCAGCAGATCGGGGTTGACCAGTTTCGTCGCGAAGGAGGCCTTGGCGGTCGGCCAGCCGCGGAAGGCCCGGACCAGGTCGGCCGTGTTGTCGCTGATCAGATCGTCCACCGAGCAGTCGCCGTTCTCGCCGATGTCGTAGACCCAGGCGTGCTCGTCGCACTGGTTGGGTTCCTTCTTGGGGCCGGTGGCGGCGATGTGGCGGCCGAGGGCGCCCAGGACGCGGTCGACGTTGGTGAAGACGGTGATGGGGTTGGCGAACCCCTTGCGGCGCGGGACGTAGCAGTACGCGCAGGCCATGGCGCACCCGTTGGACAGACCGGGGGCGATCCAGTCGGCGGAGCGGCCGTTGGGCCGGACGGCGAGGGAGCCGCGTTCGCCCAGGACCAGGGTCTCGGTCTTGATCCTGACCCAGCGCTCGACGTTCCCCTCGTTGCCGTGCAGGTGCGGGATGCGCCAGTGGGAGCCGGTCTCGACGAGCCGGGCGTCGGGGAAGCGCGCGATGATCTGGCTGCCCCGCCACGAGGCGGCGGCGGCCGGTTCCGCGTGGATCTCCGACACCCGCAGGAGCCTGCGCGCCTCCGGTCCGTCCCTGAAGGGCCGCTCCTCCCCGGACTGGGCAGGGGTGGCGGCGGCCACGAGATCGGCCATGCCGAAGAGGCCCTCGGGTTCGCCGGCCCGTTCCGGGGGGCGCCGTCGCCCGTCCACTCCGCTCCCCTTCGCCGGTGCCTTCGCCGGTCCTCGTTCTCGGCCCCTCGCCGTGGCCCGTGGCCGTCACCGAGGAGTTTGTCCCAGTCTACGAAGTGCGGGGCTCATCCTGCCGGGCCGCCGCCCCGGTCGGAAGCCGGCCAGAGGTAGGGCAGGTCGTCGGGTATGCCGGGGAAGCGGGGGCCGTAGTACTCCGGGTCCTTGCGCACCAGCGCGGACTGGTGGCTGCGATGGAAGGCGGGGTCGCCGAGCCAGGGCGGCAGCTCACCCGCCGCCGCCAGCCCGCCCTGCGGGCGGACCTCGGCCGAGGGCCGCCAGGCGCGGTAGTCGTTCAGCAGGGTGACGGAACAGGTGTCGGCACGGCCCTCGGCGGTCCAGACGGCGCAGACGTCCAGGCCGTACCGCACGAGGGCCTCCTCGTAGCCGGCCCACATCCGCACCGCGGGGTGCCGACGCCATCCGTAGCCCGGCACCGTCAGGCCCCGGAACACCTGGAGCGCCTCGACCCGCTGTTTGCCGAGGCGTCTGGGGTCCAGGGCGGCCGCGGACTCGGAAAAGCTCACGTACGGGAGGAACGTCTGCATGAGCGCCGGGTCTCCACCGTGCTGTGTCCGCTCACCGGGGGTCGCCGGGGCGGGGGGTGTGGTCGGGCTGCCCGGGGGTACGCCGCTCCTCCTTGAGCCGGGCTTCGTACAGGTGGTCCTTCCCTTCGGCGAGGTGGTCCGTCGCCTCGCGCGACAGGGTTTTGAACGGCTCGTAGTAGGTCCGGTCGTATGCCTCCACGATCTGGAACGTCCAGTAGCCGGGGATGACGTTGCGCCCGAGGATCTCCGTCTCCACGCGGTCCGCCCACTCGTCGTGGCCGGCCTCCCGCAGGAGGCGTACGGCGCGATCCAGTTCGAAGTCCGCCGTGCCCGTCAGCTGGTGGAAGCCGTAGAGGGCGCCGCGTGCCCGCTCGACGGTCTCCAGCGCCTTGGACAGGGAGCCCAACGCCTCGACGGTGGCGTCGCTGACGCCCGGGGGGCACTGGTGGGCAGCGTCGGGGCCGGCCGGCCGCCGGGCCGCGCCGTCCTGGCTGCTCGGCCGCCGGGCCGCGCCGTCGGGCCCGGACGCGTCACTGACCGCAGGGGACATCTCTCCTCCAGGGACGAGCAGGCCGATCGCCCGGTCGACTTCCTTTCTGCCATCCGGCCGCTCCGGCCGCACGCGCTGGACCGGCCGGGACGGGATGCGGGACGCACCCGTTCGGGTCCGGCCGGTTCCGCGCCTGGCCGGCCGGGCGGCACGCCGCGGCGGCTCAGCGCAGGCGGCGGACGCGCAGGACCAGGTCGTCGGTGTGGTGGGCGCCGGCGCCCGCGCCCGGTGCGACCCGGGGGCGCTGCTCGTCGACCTCGACCTCCCAGGCGTCGTCGAGGAGGGCGGTGACCGTCGAGGGCCAGACGTAGTCGGCGGGGTCGAAGCCGCTGTCGTGGCGCTGGTGGGTGTCCACGCCCGCGTGGTGCACGAAGAGCAGGACGCCGCCGGGTGCGACGGCGGCGAGCAGTGCTCGTTCGGCCGCGGCGTCGGGGGTGCGGAGCAGGGCCGGGTACTGGGCGGACACCAGGTCGAAGGAGGCGGGTGGCAGCGGTGCCTCGGTGAGGGCGGCGTGGATCCAGCGGACGGCGACGCCCGCCTCGCGCGCGTGCCCGGCGGCCCGCTCCAGGGCCACGCCCGAGACGTCGAGGGCGGTCACGTCCCAGCCGGCGCGGGCGAGCCAGATCGCGTCCGCGCCTTCGCCGCAGCCGACGTCGAGGACCCGCCCGGGCGGCAGGCCGACCGCCCCGGTCAGCTCGGCCACGAGCGCGCCGTTGGGACGGCCGCTCCACAACTGCGTGCGTTCGGCGTAACGGTCGTCCCACTCCGCTCGCACCGCGGGATCACCCGCGTATCCACCCGTGGGCAGGGAGCTGTCGGCCGCGGGCACTTCGGAAGCGTTTCTGTCGGTCACCGCCCCACTGTCCGCCCGGGGCGGCCCGGCCCGCCAGGCATCTTGCCGAACCGGCAAACGCACGCGCCGCCGATCCCGCCCACGCGCCGCCGACACCGCCCGTGCGGCGGCCGCGGGCGGGCCGCCGGGCGCGTTCCGTACCCTGGCGGCATGCGCATGCGCCCCACTCTGCACTGGACGCCTCCCGAGGACCTGCCGCCGGGCACCACGGATCTCGGGCCGGTCGCCGACGCGCTGAGCGGCGGCGGTGTGCTGGTCCTCAGCGGGGCGGGGATCTCCACGGAGTCGGGTATCCCCGATTACCGGGGCGACGGCGGCAGTCTGAGCCGGCACACCCCGATGACGTACCAGGACTTCACCGGCAGCCCCCAGGCCCGTCGCCGGTACTGGGCGCGCAGCCACCTCGGCTGGCGCACATTCGGCGGCGCGCGGCCGAACGCCGGGCACCGGGCCGTGGCCGCGTTCGAGCGCCACGGTCTGCTCGCGGGCGTGATCACGCAGAACGTCGACGGCCTGCACCAGGCCGCCGGCAGCGCGGAGGTCGTGGAGCTGCACGGGAGCCTGGGCCGGGTCGTGTGTCTGTCCTGCGGTGTCTTCAGTGCGCGGCGCGAGCTCGCCCGGCGGCTGGAAGAGGCCAATCCCGGCTTCCGGCCGGTGGCCGCCGCGCTCAACCCGGACGGGGACGCCGACCTCACCGACGAACAGGTCGGGGACTTCCGCGTGGTGCCCTGCTCCGTCTGCGGCGGCGTCCTCAAACCGGACGTGGTGTTCTTCGGCGAGGCCGTCCCACCGCGACGGGTGGAGCGGTGCCGCGCTTTGCTCGACGGAGCGGCGTCGCTGCTGGTCCTGGGCTCCTCGCTGACCGTGATGTCGGGTCTGCGGTTCGTCCGCCAGGCGGCCCAGGCCGGCACGCCGGTCCTGATCGTCAACCGTGACCCGACCCGGGGCGACCGCCACGCCCTCACCCGGGTCGCCCTCCCCCTCGGCGCGGCCCTCACCGCCGTGGCCGACCGGCTGGGCGTCTCCCTCGACGGTTCCCCGGCGACCTGACCGGGGCCTCGCCTCCCCGCCCTCGCGGGCACCCCGGCCCCAGCCCCCTGGGGTGATCCGCGTCACATGTCGTCACAGGCTTCGGCGCACCGGTGTCCTGTGCCCGAACCGCTCGAAGACGACGACGATGAGGGAGAGCACACCATGAGCCGACGGACGACGAGCAACCCGCGCACCGCCTCGTTCCTGAAGGTCACGCTCGCGTTGCAGACCCTGTGCCTGTTCTTTCAGGCGGCCACGGCCGGAGCGCTGCTGGGCTCGTCCCACGGCTACCTCCTCCACGACATCGGCTCGAAGGTGATGTACGGCGCGGCCATGCTGTACCTGCTCGCCGCGATCCTGGCGTGGCGCCCGGGCGGCGGATCCGTCCGGCCCGTCCTGTACGCCACCGGATTCCTCGTGCTCGCCTCCGCCCAGGTCGCGCTGGGGGTCGCCCACGTCGCCTCGCTCCACGTGCCCCTGGGCGTGGTGATGTTCACCCTCAGCACCCTCGCCCTGGTCGGGGCGCTCAGCCCGCGCGTACCGCCTCGGCGTTCGACCGCGGACGCGTAGCCGTCGGGGCCGGCGTGCGGCGCTCAGCGGCGGGGCCTCAGCAGCAGAGGGGTCGCCAGGAGCAGGACGCCGGCGAGGCCGATGGCGGCACGCGGGCCGAGGAGGCCGCCCAGCAGACCCCAGGTGGCGGTCAGCAGCGCGGTGGCGGCCTTGTTCGTCACCGCCCAGGCCGACAGCGTGCGGGCGACCCGGTCGGGTGCGGTGCGCTGGAGGCGGTAGGTGGCCTGGACGGGGTTGAACACGCCGCAGCAGAGAACGAGTCCCCCTTCGACGCCGATCACCAGGAGCAGTCCGCCGGTACCCGGCCCGAGGAAGGCCAGACCGACGGGCCAGACCGCGCGCAGCGTCCCGGACACGACGAGCACCCGGTGCTGTCCGAACCGGGTGACGAGCGGCCGGGCCAGCCGCGCGCCGAGCAGTCCGCCGATCGCCGGTACGGCGAAGGCGAGGCCGTACTCCCACGGTGCGAACCCGAGGCGGCCGAGCATCAGGACGGCCAGGAGCGGCTGGGTCGCCGTCACCAGGCCGTTGAACACGGTGGTGTTGAGGAACAGCGGACGCAGCGTCGCGTCGGCGAGGAGGTGCCGCCAGCCCTCGAGAAGGTCCCCGGCGCGCATCCGTGTCCCTCCTCGGCGAGCGGACCCACGGCGCTCAGACGAAGGCTCGGGGTGCTCGGAGCGCTCAGGCGAAGGCTCGGGGCACTCGGGGCACTCGGGGCACTCGGGCCGAGGCTCGGGCCCGCCCATCGCCCGGATGCCCAGCGCCGAGAGGAGACAGCTGACGGCGTCGGCCAGCACCGTCGCCACCGGACCGAGGAGCCCGATCGCCGCGCCGCCCGCCGGGGGGCCGACGATCGTCATCGCCCAGGCCGTCGACTCGAACCGGGCGTGGGCGACGAGCAGGTCCTCGCCCGGCAGCAGCGTCTTCAGGAACGCGCCCGAGGCGGCGCGGAAGGTGATGTCCGCCGCGGCGACCACGATCGAGACCAGCAGCAGCTGGAGGAAGGTGAGCGCGCCGAGCGCGAACGCGGCCGGGACGGTCACCAGGGCCGCGAACCGTGCCAGGTCCATCGCGATCAGCACCGGCCGCTTGCGGCGGAACTCCATCCACGGGCCCAGCGGCACCGCGACGACCGCGCCCACGGCGGCTCCCACGGCCGAGAGCGCGGCGACCTCGGCCGGTCCGGCGTGCAGCACCTGGACGGCGATCAGCGGGAAGGCGCCGAAGGCGAGCCATGTGCCGAGCGCACTGGTGCCGTACGCCGCCCAGAGCCATCCGAACCGCCGTCCCAGGCGGTGCCCGCTCCGCATGCCCGACGCCCCTTCCCCGCACAACCGATGCGCGACCGGAAGCATCAAAGCGAGCGTCAGGCCCTCGGATCAAACAACCATGCGACCACCACGCCACAACCAAGAGTTGTGACGGTAGGGTCTCGCCATGGATCTCGACGCCGTCAGGACCTTCGTCGCCGTCGCCGACGGGGGGCGTTTCCATGAGGCCGCCGCCCAGCTGGCGATCACCCAGCAGGCCGTCTCCAAGCGCATCGCCACCCTGGAGCGCACCCTCGGTGTGCGCCTGTTCACCCGTACCGCGCGCGGCGCCGAGCTCACCATCGACGGGCAGGCCTTCCTGCCCCACGCGCGCGAACTGCTGCGCCTCGCCGAGCGCGCGGTCACGTCCGTGCGTCCCGGCCGCCGTCCGCTGCGGGTCGACGTGATCGCCTCGCGCGGCGCGGCGTCCGGCCTGATGCGCGGCTTCCACCGCGCGCATCCGGAGATCGAGCTCGACGTCGTATGGCTGTTCGACATCGACACCGCCGTCGCGGCCCTCCGGTCCGGTGAGATCGACGCCTCGTTCCGCGCCGTGGCGGCGCCCGGCCGTCCGCTTCCCGAGGACATCGAGTCCGTGCGAGTGCTCGACGAACCCCTGCAGCTCCTCACCGGGCCCGCCCACGCGCTGGCGGCGGCCCGGTCGGTGCCCCTCGCCCGCCTCGCCGGGCACCGGATCTGGATGCCCGGCATCGTCCCCGGCACGGAGTGGGCCGCCTACTACGACGACCTCGTCGCCGAGTTCGGTCTCACCATCGAGGCGACCGGCCCCAACTTCGGCTCCGACGCGCTCCTCGACACCGTCGCGGACACCCCGGCCCTGGCCACCTTCATGGGTGAGTACACCCGCCTCGTCTGGCCGGCCGGTCACGGCCTGCGACGCATCCCCGTGACCGACCCGACGCCCGTCTATCCGCACTCGCTGCTCTGGCACCGCGACAGCCCCCACCCGGCCCTGGCCACCCTCCGCGCCCACCTCGCCGCCACGGCCCCGGCCGGACACGGCGCCGCCGGGACGTGGACGCCGGGCTGGGCGAACCGGCGCTGACCACGACCAGGGCCCCCTCGCGAGGCCGGTCGGCCGGAGCCCGGCGGCTCAGTCGCCTATGTACGGGCCCTGCACGACGTAGGTGTCGCCGTGGCTGACGTACGGGCCGCCCTGCACGGTGGCCTCGTCGCCGTGCGAGACGTACGGCCCGCCCTGCACCGTGGCATGGTCGCCGTGCGAGACGTACGGGCCGCCCTCGGTCGCATACGGCTCGCTGTACGACGTGTACGGACCTCCGTCGGCCAGGTCCGCGCCGCCGGCGTGGGCGAGGCCCGCCGTGGCCATGGCGAGGCAGACTGCCGCAAGGCCGGTGGCCGCGATCCGCTTCGAAGTCGTCATCCCGCACTCCCGTTCTTCACCCTTCCGGAACACCCGGTCGCGGACGAGTGTGGCCGACGCCCGCCGGCGGCCGAGCAGGGTTCGGGTGCGTGGGCGTGTCGCGCGGGCGGTGCCGAGGGGGCTCAGGAAGGGCCCACGAGGGCGGCGGCCCCCGGCGCCGATGCGCCGGGGGCCGCCGCGCGGACGGCTCCGGTCAAGGCTCCTGTCGGCGGCCGCGCAGGGAGTCCTTGACCCCGCGGGCCTGCTCCTGCGTCTTGCCGGTGGCCTCCCGCGCCTTGCCCTTGATCTGCTCCGTCTTCCCTTCGGCCTGCATGCGCTCGTTGCCGGTCAGCTTGCCGGCCGCCTCCTTCGCCTTGCCCTTGGCCTGCTCCATCTTGCCCTTGGCCTTCTTCGCCATGGGGAACTCCTTTCGAGGAGAGCTTCGACGTCCACAAACTAGGCGAGACAGGGGCGTTTCGCCCGTCGAGGGACGGCGGAGCTCACGCACCCGGGACGGAGCCGAGCCGGGCGCTCAGTCGTCGGCGATCTGCAGGAGCAGGGCGAAGTGTCTCCCGTCGGTCCCCGCGAGAAGGCTGTCGAAGAGCGGGGTGAGCCTGTTCACGGCGCCGCATTCGGTGTCGTGGTTGGTCCACCAGCTGGCCTCCGGGCCGAGCAGGGACACCAGCCGGGCGGCGGCGCGCTCGGCGACGTCGGCGGGGAGGTGGCGGTGGCTCGGCCAGACGATGTCGACGGACGCGAGCTCGGCGAGGAAGGCGGGCGTCGCGTGCGTCTCCACCGCTTCCAGGGCGTCGTGGATCTCCGGGACGGACGGCGGCGCGTAACCGGGAAGGAAGCGGTTCCAGGCGTCGTCCGTCGCGATCACGCCCAGCACCGCGCGGATCCTGGCCGCCAGCTCCGGCAGGCCGGCTTCCGGCTCGGCGAACCGCCCGGCCGACACGTACACCCGGGTGGGCGTGGCCAGCTCCGCCGCGGCCGCTTCCAGTTCCGCCAGGTCCACGGCTCTCGTCGATGTCACGGCGGGATTCTGTCGTACGCCGGCGCCGCTCCGACAGGGAATTCCCGGCGGCGACCGGTCCGCCGCACCGTGGTTATGCTCGACGCCTGTCCGGGTGGTGAGGGGGAGCGGGGACGAGGGGGACCATGATCGACGTCGACGGGTATCTGGCCGTGCTGGGGGTGGACCGGCCTTCGGCTCCGACCGCCGAGGCGTTGTGGGCGCTGCACCGGGCGCAGGTGGAGCGGGTCTCCTACGAGAACCTCGACATCCATCTGGGGCGGCCGACGGGCATCGGCGCCGCGGAGTCCGTGGCCCGGATCGTGCGCGGACGGGGCGGCTACTGCTTCCACCTCAACGGGGCCTTCGGCGCGCTGCTGACGGCCCTCGGTTACGACGTCACCCTGCACCGGGCCGGGGTGCAGGGCAGCCCCGAGGATGTGGCGGGCGCGGGCGGCGACCATCTCGCCCTGACCGTGCGGCTGGACGGGGAGCGGTGGCTGGTCGACACGGGGCTCGCCGGGGGCATGTACGAGCCGCTGCCGCTGCGCGAAGGCGACTACGCGCAGGGGCCGTTCACGTACGGGATGGCTCCGTCGGTGGCGGTGCCCGGGGGCTGGCGGTTCACCCATGACCCCCGGGGCGCGTTCACGGCGATGGACTTCGCGCCGGAGCCGGTGGAACTGTCCTCCTTCGCCGACGAGCACGTCCGGCTGTCCACCTCCCCCGAGTCCGGCTTCGTCCGGGTCCTCACCGCCCAGCGCCGGGACGCCAGGGGCGTGGACGTGCTGCGCGGCTGTGTGCTGCGCCGGATCCACGCCGGGGGCACGGACGAGCGGGTCGTCGACTCGGCCGACGACTGGTACGACGTACTGGCCGGCGTGTTCCGGCTGGACCTGGCCGACGTCGACGCCCCCGCGCGGGCCGGGCTGTGGCAGCGGGTCCGCACCGCGCACCAGGAGTGGGAGGCCGCGGCGACCCCGTGAGAGGTGCCGGGCCGCCGCGGGTCCGCTCCTCCGTACGGTACGGTCCCGCGGCCACGGTCAGGCCCGGCCCCGGTGCGGTCAGGAGGCGGCGGGTGCGGCGAGCGCGGTGTCGACGGCGGCGTACGTCACGCCGTGGTCGGCCAGGGCCTCGGCGACGACCCCGCCGGTCGCGGTGAGCGCCAGGAGGATGTGCTCGTCGCCGATCTCCCGGTCCTTGCGGGCCAGCGCCACCCGGAGGGACTTCTCCAGGACGGTCTTGGCCTCCCGCGAGAAGGACCGGCGGCCCGACCACCACCCGGTGTCCCTGCGGTCGGCCGCGAGCGCGCCGGTGCCGTGGGTCTCCTCGACCCGCGCCACGATCGCGCCGACGTCGATGCCGAGGTCCGCCAGGGCCTCCGCGTCCGCCCGGGACAGCCCCGCCCGGCGGCGGGCGTCACCCAGGGCGGCGATCAGCGAGGGGCGGCGGTCGGGCGGGCAGAGCGTGCGCAGGGCCGCGGCGGCCCGGGTGCCGTCCTGGTCGAGCAGGGCGAGGAGCAGATGTTCGCCGGCGACGACCGTGGCGCCGCCGCGCTCGGCGTGCCCGACCGCTCCCTTCACCACGGAACGCGCGGCTTTCGTGAACCGTTCGAACATCACTGCCTCCCGTACTTCTTGTGGACGGCCTGCCGGCTGACTCCCAGTTCGGTCGCGATCTCCTGCCACGACCATCCCTGGTTGCGCGCGCTGCGCACCTGGACGGCTTCGAGTTGTTCCAGCAGTCGCCGCAGCGCGGAGACGGCCCGGAGTCCGACCCGGGGGTCGCGGTCGCCCGCCCGCGCGGCGAGATCGGTCGCATCGGTCATGACGTCAACCTACGTTGACGCCCACCCCCTCGTCAACCTTAGTTGACGAGAATTCCGCGGGAGAACCGGCCGCTGACACGGCCGCTTCACCGGCGGGGCACGCGAAGTTCCACGGAGTGCGGGTGTGGGCGAAGCCGCGGGCGGTGTCTGATGCCCTTTCAAGACAGGACCCGGGCCGTGAACTCCGGGGTGTGGTCCCGGTGGCTGCGCCTTGAGGCGGGGACGCGATCTGGACCGGGAGCTGGGCCACCAGCTCCCGGCACACCGTCAGGATCGTCGTGGTGGGCCCGGCCGGCCCGCCGTCACCACCGACGGCCTGGTCTTCCTCACGTAACCGGTGGTACGGGGGTGGAGGTCCGGGCGTTCGCCGGACCTCCACCCCGTTTGTCCGCCGTGGGCGCCCTCCCGTCAGGGCGACTGCAACGCGAGCCGGACCGCGAAGCCGATCAGCAGCAGGCCGGTGACCTGTTCGACACGGGCGCGGACGCGCGGGCGGCGCAGGACGCGGCCGAGGCGGTCGACGGTGATCACGTAGAGGCCGAACCACAGCAGGTACAGCACCGCGAACACCAGGGACAGGAGCATGGCCCGGGGGAAGACGTGGCCGTCGGGGGGCAGGAACTGCGGCAGGAAGGTCACGAAGAACAGCGCGACCTTCGGGTTGAGGGCGTTGGAGAGGAAGCCGTAGCGCACGTACCTGCCCCCGGGCCCGCCCTGGTCGTCGGCCTCGCCGGCCTCCTCGGGCTTCTCGCGCAGGGTGCGGCGGGCGCCGCGCAGGGTCGCGATGCCCATCCACACCAGGTACACGGCGCCCACGACCTTGAGGACGGTGAACGCGGTCGCCGAGGCGAGCAGGACCGCCGAGATGCCGAGGACGGCGGCCCCGACGTGGACGACCAGGCCGAGGACGCCGCCCACCATGGTGAGCAGCCCCGCCCGGCGGCCGCCGGCCAGGGCGCTGCGGGTGATCAGCGCCTGGTCGGGGCCGGGGATCATGATGAGGACCAGGGAGGCGGCGGCGAAGGTCAGCACGGGGCGTTCCCTCCGCCCGTGCGCGCGCCGGTCAGCCCCTCGCCCGACCGCGCGTCGGTCCTCTCGCTCAGCGCCTCGCCCGTCCTCACGCCGGTCCTGTCCCTCGGCCCCTCGCCCGTCCGCGCGTCGGCGGCCGCCGAGGCGAGGGCCGCGGAGAGGGCCCGCAGGACGGGGGCCGGCCGGTCGCGGAGGTAGAAGTGGCCGCCCGGGAAGCGGCGTACCGTCACCTCCGCGTCCGTGACCTCCCGCCACGCGTCGAGCTGCTCGGCGGTGACCCGGTCCTCCGTGCCGCCCAGGACGGTGACGGGCACGGACAGGGGCGGCTCGGGCCGGTGGGCGTAGGTCTCGAGGATCTGGTAGTCGGCGCGCAGCGCACGGGCCGCGAGGACCACGAGGTCGTCGTCGGCCAGGACCTCGGGCGGGATGCCGCCGTGCCGTTCGGCGACGGCTTCGAGGAGTGCGCGGTCGCCCAGCAGGTGCAGCCGTGAGGCGGCGCGCGGCAGGTGGGGGGCGGGGTAGCCGGAGACGACCAGGTGCGCGGGCTGCGGGCGGCCGGCCGCGCGCAGCGCGCGGGTGAACTCGAACGCGACGAGCGAGCCGAAGCTGTGGCCGAAGAACACGAAGGGTTCCCTGGCGGGGCGGACGCCGTCGAGGAGCGCGTCGACGAGGGCGTCCATCGACGTGATCACCGGCTCGCGGGTCCGGGAGCCGCGTCCGGGCAGCTGGACGCACTGCGGCTCGCCTGTCCTGAGGTCGCGGGCCCAGCGAAGGTACTCGGCGGCGGAGCCGCCCCCGTGGGGAAAGCAGAAGAGCTGGGGGGCGGCCGGCCGCGGCGCCCCGCCGAGGGTCCAGCGGGGCGGCGTCGGGGTGTTCACGGGACTCTCACACTCCCGCGGGCAGCGGTGCCGTCAGGTGCCGGCCGAGGGCGTCCGCCGTGAAGTGGTCGAACACGTCCCGGGGGCGTACGGGCAGGGCGAACTCCTCGGTGAGGCCGGCGCACAGGACGAGCGTGGTGGCCGAGTCGACGCCGAGCTCGTCGAGGGGCGTGCCGGGGTCGAGGTCCTGCGGCGGGACGTCGAGGATCTCGGCGAGGAAGCCGAGGACCCAGGCCGTGATCGCGTCGGCGGAGGGGCGGCTTCCCGATGCGCCGCCGGTGGTGCCGTCGGGCGGTGCCGTCCGGCCGGTGGCGGTGTGCTGGGTCTGGTTCATCACTTCTCCCCGGGCATGAGCTCGGACGGTCCGAGGAGCTGCTCGAGGTAGCCGTCGAGCGCCTCCACCGTCGTGTACTGGAGGACCGTGCCGACCGGCACGGTGACGTCGAACGCGGTCTGCAGGTGGGCGACGAGCCGCGCGGCGAGCAGGGAGTCGCCGCCCGCGTCGAGGAAGTCGTCGTCCAGGTCGACCCGGCTGAGGCCGAGGACCTCGCGCCAGATCTCGGCCAGTTTGCGCTGCCGGTCGGTGCGCGGCGGCTTGGCCGGCCTGCCGCGGGCCGCTCCGCGGGCTCCCGCCTTGGCGAGGGCGGCGCGGTCGACCTTGCCGGTGGCGTTCAGCGGCAGCTCCTCCAGGGCGAGGATCTGAGCGGGCACCATGTGCCTGGGGAGGCGGGCGGCCGCGAAGTCGCGCAGGGCGTCGGGGGCGAAGCGGCGGCGGGAGTCGGGGGCCTGGGCCACGATGACGTCGAAGCCGACGGAGCCGGGGCCGCCGCTGGTGGTGAGGACCTGGCTGCGGGCGAACCCGGCGGCGGCGAGCTCGGCGGCCCACCGGTCACGGTCGAGCAGGCAGTGCCGGGTGCGCAGTTCGGTGTCCTCGAAGTTGTCGAAGCCCTGCTGGAGGCCCATGACGAGGTCGAACCAGGGGTGGAAGGTGGTCTGTTCGACCATGAGCAGGATGCCGCCGGGGGCGGTCATGGAGCGCAGGTTGCGCAGGGTGGGGCCGATCCGGCGCATGTCGTGCAACACGCTGGCCGCGACGAGGAGGTCGGCCGCCTGGTCGCCGAAGCCCTGGACGGCGGGCGGCAGGTCGAGGTCGAACAGGTCGTAGCGCAGGGCCGGGTGGTCGGCGAAGGCGGTCCTGGCCCGGTCGGTGAAGTAGCGCGAGATGTCGGTGAAGAGGTATTCGGTGCGGTCCTCGGGCAGCAGGGGCAGCAGGTGCCGGGTGAGCGAGCCGTAGCCGGCGCCCACTTCCATGGCCTTGAGGGTGCGGTCGGCGGGCCACTGGGCAACGAGGGCGCGGACGGCTTCGGCGGCGGCCTCGTAGGTGGGGCCGAAGAGTCGGTCGTAGACGCCGGGGGTGCGGTCGGAGGCGTAGAGCTCGGCCGAGTGGACGCTCTGGGTGAGGACGTCGGCGAGTCCGTCGGCGAGGGTGAGCATCCAGTCCGTGACGTCCTCGTCGATGCCGAGGACGTCCCCGAGGGTCGCGCGGGCGCGGCTCTTCAGGTCCGCGGGCAGGGCGTCCGGCAGCGTACGGGCGACGACGGGGGTTCCTTCCGGTCCCCTGGTGAGGTGTCCGGTGGTCTCCAGGCGGGCGACGGCGCGGGTCAGCCAGCGCTCGTAGCGGGCGGCGACGCCGGCGCCGCGCAGGGCCGCCGGGTCGAAGACGGCGCCGGGTTCGTGCGGGAGGCCGAAGGAGCGGAAGGCGGCGGCGGTGGCGAGCGTGTACACCTCGTCGAGGACGTCCCAGGCGGCGCGCAGCCGCTCGGGGGTGGGGCCGCCGCCGGGCTTTCCGGCCGTCGTGCCGAGGGCCTGCCAGCGGTCCGCGCTGGTGGCGGGATCGGCGTGTTCGGTGACGAACAGCGTCTCGTCGCGGGGCGAGGGGACGACGTAGCCGTGCAGGCGGGCGGCGCCGGCGCCGTCGGCGGACTTGACGACGACGGAGGCGTCGACGCCGGGGTGCCGGGAGAGGGTGGCCTCGATCTCGCCGAGTTCGACCCGGTGGCCGTTGATCTTGACCTGGCCGTCGCGGCGGCCGAGGAACTCGATGGTGCCGTCGGTGCGGTAGCGGCCGAAGTCGCCGGTGCGGTAGAGGCGTTCGCCGGTGTGCGGGTGGGTGACGAAGGCGGCGGCGGTGCGCTCGGGGTCGGCCCAGTAGCCGCGGGCGAGTCCGACGCCGCCGATGTGGAGCTGGCCGGCGGTCCACACGGGGCAGGGTTCCATGCGCTCGTCGAGGACGTGGAAGGTCTGGTTGCGCAGCGGTACGCCGTACGGCACGCTCTTCGCGCCCTGCGGGACGTCGTCGACGGGGTGGTGGATGGACCAGATGGAGGCCTCGGTGGCGCCGCCGAGGCTGATGATCTCGGCGTCCGGCCACAGGTCGTGGATGCGGCGGGGCAGGTCGACGGGGATCCAGTCGCCGCTGAGCAGGACGAGCCGGAGCCGTTCGGGGACCTCGCCGCCGGCTTCGAGGTGCTCGACGAGCATCTGCATCTGGGCCGGTACGGAGTTCCAGACGGTGACGCCGTGCTGGGCCATCAGTTTGGCCCAGTGGGCGGGCTCGGAGCGCATGTCGGCGTCGGGCAGGACGAGCGCGGCGCCCACGGCGAGGGTGCCGAAGAGGTCGTACACGGACAGGTCGAAGCCGAGGTCGGCGAGGCCGAAGACGCGGTCGTCGGGTCCGACGCGGAAGCGTTCGTTGATGTCGGCGACGGTGTTGAGGACGGCGCCGTGCTCGATCATGACGCCCTTGGGGGTGCCGGTGGAGCCGGAGGTGTAGAGGACGTACGCGAGGTCGCCGGGCCGGGCGGGTCCGGCGGGCAGGCGGCCGGTGGACGCGGAGCCGGCGGGGCCGGCCGGGTCGTGGGGGCCGTCGGGGTCGACGACGAGGAGGCGGGGCACTCCGTCGGGCCACTCCAGGGCGGCGTCGAGGGCGCGGTCGGTGACGAGGGCGGGGGCCTCGCCGTCGGCGAGGATCCGGGAGCGGCGCTGGGCGGGGAGGGTGGTGCCGACCGGCAGGTAGGCGGCGCCGGCCATCATCACGCCGTAGGCGGCGGCGACCTGCTCCGGTCCCTTGTCGAGGGTGATGCCGACCAGCCGGTCGCGGAGCTCCGCCGTGCCCGTGGCGCCGCGCACCCGGTGACGTACGGAGTCGGCGCGGGCGGCGAGTTCGCCGTAGGTGACCTCGCGGTCGGCGGTCAGCACGGCGGGCCGCTCGGGGTGGGCGGCGGCCCGGTCGAGGAACGGCTCGTGGAGCAGGCCCTCGGGGCGCGGGCCGTCGGTGGCGTTGGCCTGGGTGCGGGCGGTCAGCTGGTGGGCGGGGAGGGTGACGGTCAGCTCCTCGTCCCAGGGGCTGTCCTCGTGGGCGAGCCGGGCGACGGTGTCGCAGTAGGTGGCGAACATGTCGTCCAGGAGGCCTTCGGGGAAGAGCTCCTCCACGCAGTCCCAGGTGAGGTCGAGGGAGCCGGTGAAGTCGACGACCTGGTGGTCGAGCCAGACCTGCGGCGTCTGGCTGACGCGGTAGGAGATGTCGCCGAAGTAGCCCATGGCGGCGCTGACGTCGGCGGCGGTGCCGAGGCCGCTGGTGAAGACGACGGGCATGGTCTCGAAGCCGCTCTGCAGGCCGAGCCGGCGCCGTTCGCGGAGCGTCTGCAGGGCGCTGACCTGGCGGTGGCGCAGGTCCTTCTGGAGCTGGGTCTGGGTGGCCTCGGCGCGTTCGCCGAGCGTGCGGCCGGTGGAGGCGTCCATCTCCAGGAGGCAGATGGAGGTGAAGTCGCCGACCATGCGGCGCAGGTGGGGGTGGACGACCCGCTTGCCGGCCTCGTTACGGTCGAGGAGCAGCGGCAGCCGGTTGAAGAGGGTGAGGTTGAGGGTGAAGCGGCGGGTGCCGCTCCAGACGGCGAGGACTTCGGAGAAGACGGCGGCGAGGACGGCGGTCGGTGTGAGGCCGCGGGCCTCGCAGCGTTCCTGCAGCCGCTTCCAGTCCGGCTCGGGCAGGTGGTACTCGCGGTGGGTGAAGCGGGGCTTGTGGACGGCGACGGGGGCCTTGGCGAGGGGGAGGTCGGGCGGCGGGGCGAGGGTGGTGGCGCGCGAGGTCCAGTAGTCGAGGGCCTTTTGGTGCCGGGGGGCCTGGGAGCCCTGCTCCAGGGCGAGCGCGTAGTCGCGGAAGGTCACGTCGACCGGGGGGAGTTCGAGCGCGGCGTCCTGGCACAGGGCGCTCCACTCGCTGAACAGCAGGGTCAGGCTGGCGAGGTCGACCATGAGGAGGTCGAGGCTGACGTGCAGCCGGTCGTGCTCGGGCAGCCGGGAGAGGCGGATGTCGAACAGGGGCCAGTCGGCGGCGGTGTAGACGTGGTGGGACATCTCCTCGCGGATGTCCGTCAGTACGCGTTCGGCCTCGTCCGGCGGTGTCTGCCGGAGGTCGGTACATCGCACCTGGAACTCCGGCACGGAGGCGAGGACGTGCTGCTGTCCGTCCTCGTCCACGACGGCCCGCAGCATGTCGTGGCGCTCGATGAGGGCGCGCCAGCCACGGGAGAGCACGTCGGGGTCGAGCCGTCGTCCCTCGAGTTCGAAGTACGCGTGCGGCGCCACGTTGCCGAGGACGAAATTGGAGCCCCGGCCGACCCAGTAGGCGTACTGGATCTCCGTCAGCGGAAACTTCTCGAACCGGTCGTCGTTCCGGGGTGGCCGGATCGTACGACTGTTGTCCGTCATCGTTTTCCCTCTTCGTCTGTTGCGGCTTCCGCCGGGTCGCGGCGGAAGTCGTGCGGCCCGGATACCATTCGTTGAAGATGGGAGAGTTGAAGGAGTAAGGAAGTGGATCCGGTCCAGGGCGGCCCCCCGGCGCCGGCACGCCCGAGACAGGCCGAAGGCGCCGCGCGGAGCGGCGTGCCCTTCCGATCGACGACCTCCTCGCAAGCCCCCGTGAGGCCCTTTCGGACAGCCGTCCGAATGGGCCCGACAATTACAACCACCGTGAAGGTGGGGGTCCACCGTGTGGACCGTCACGTTTCACCGTGACGGCCGGAATCAGGCCATCGGCGAATGTTCCGGGAACACTTCTGCCCATGAGGTTCTCCTCCGGGAGCGGTATGGCCGGCCCATGACGGATGGCGCGAATTCGACGGGCGACGGCGGAGACCTGACAGAGAAGGCGTACGCAAGCGGGTGAGGGACGACGGTCGTCCTCGTGCCCGTACGCCGTCCGCCCCCGCCGCCGGCGTCACGCGCCCACCTGGGGACGGCGGAACGTCGACAGGGTCGTCCTGACCTTCTGCCAGGGTGTCGGGGGCAGGATCCGCGCCGAGCCGCGGGCGTAGTACCGCTCCAGGTAGTACTGCCCGACGCTGAGGGCCGAGGTCAGGATCAGGTACCAGGCGGCCGCGAGGAACAGCATCTCGACGGGGGCGCCGGAGGTCTGGCCGATGTCCTGCGCGTACCGCAGGAGTTCGTAGTACTGCACCGCCGCCACCAGGGAGGTCGTCTTCAGCATGTTGATGACCTCGTTGCCCGTCGGCGGCACGATCACCCGCATCGCCTGGGGGATCACGATCCGCCGCAGCGTCCGGCCGTGCCGCATGCCGAGGGCGTACGCGGCCTCGGTCTGGCCCTCGTCGACCGCGAGCAGGCCGGCCCGGCAGATCTCCGCCATGTAGGCGGCCTCGTTGAGTCCGAGCCCCAGCAGCGCCGTGAGGAACGGTGTCATGAAGTCCGACCACTCGTCCTGGTAGACGGGGCCCAGGTTGACGTACTCGAAGACGAGGCCCAGGTTGAACCAGACCAGCAGCTGCACGTACACCGGGGTGCCGCGGAAGAACCAGATGTAGAACCACGCGACGGACGAGGTCACCGGGTTCTTCGACAGGCGCATCACCGCCAGCAGGATGCCGCCGGCCACGCCGATGACCATGGAGAGCACGGTCAGGGTCAGCGTCTCGCGTACACCGAGCAGCACGCGGTCGTCGAAAAGATAGTCGGGGATCGCCTGCCAGTTCACCTGCCCCTGGGCGAAGGCGTAGACGAGGGCCCCGAACAGCGCCAGGACCACCACGGCCGCCGCGTACCGGCCGTAGTGCCGGACCGGGACGGCCCGCAGGTCGGCGTCCGCGCCCCGCATCAGGCGCCGCCGTTGATGACGGCCCTGGTGACGGCGCCGTCCTGGCTGCCCCACTTGGCCAGGATCCTGCCGTACTCCCCGTCGGCGATGATCGCGTCGAGGGCCGCGGCGAGCGCGTCCCGCAGACGCGTGTCCTTCTTCGCGACGGCGATGCCGTACGGGAGCGCGCCCGTCTGCTCGCCGATCAGGGCCAGGTCCTTGCCGCCGCCGGAGGTCTTGACGGCGTACGCGGCGGCCGGGAAGTCGGAGCTGCCGAAGTCGGCGCCGTTGCTGCGGACGCGCATCTGGGCCTCGGCGTCGGTGTCGAAGGCCTCGATGTCGATCGCGGGCCGGCCCGACCGGGTGCAGCCGGCGCTCTCGGTCCTGAGCAGGTTGTGGGCGACGGCGCCGCGCTGGACGGCGACGGTCTTCCCGCACAGGTCCTTCCAGCCCCGGACGGTGCCGGCGTGCTGCCTGCGGCCGTAGAGGGAGACCCCGGCGTTGAAGTAGTCGACGAAGTCCAGGCCCTCGCCGACCTTCTTGCCGGTGGCCGGGTCGACACCGTTCTGCCGGTCCTTGGTGTCGTTCATGGCCGACATGATGATGTCGTACCGGTCGGCGCGCAGTCCGGTGACGAGGGTGTCGAACGTGCCGTTCTCGAAGCGGAGTTCCACGCCGAGCCGCCGGCCGAGGGCCTGGGCGATGTCCACGTCGAGGCCGACGGTGCGGCCCGAGGCGTCCTTGAACTCGACCGGGGGGTACGCGATGTCGGAGCCGACCCTGATCACGCCGGCGGACCGTATGTCCGCGGGCAGCCGGTCGCCGAGGGGGGCGTCCGCGGCCGCGCCCTTCGGCTTGCCGCCCTCTGTGCGGTCGTCCCTCTGGTTGCCGCAGGCGCTCGTGGCGGCCAGGGCGGCACACACCAGGAAGAGGAGGGTGGTACGACGGGGGGAGGTTGTTCGCACGGTCACGTCGATGGCTCCAAGGAGGGAGAACAGGAGTACGGGACAGGCGGGGGAACGCGAGTGCGTTCCCGGGCCTGCGCACGGACTTCCCGTTGCTGACGATGAGGTTCGCGAAGAAGGGTGCTGTTCCCGCCCGGGGCTTCCCGCCCGCGGCCGTCATCGGCTCGCGCGGCGGCCCCCGGCGGGGAGGGCGGCAGGGGTCACGGGGCGCCGGGACGGTCGGGTCTGGACGTGCTGCGCCTGGGCTGGAGCATGCTTCCCCCGCGGTGAGTCGCCTGCCGGACTGGGACAACCTAGTCCACGGCACCGGCACGGAACCAGAAGTGCTCGGTACTCCCCCACCAGGAGGTACGAAGATGCGGTACGTACGGGCGCGGCGCGTGGTGCTCGGCGGGCTGGCCCTGTCCGTCACCCTCCCGCTCACGGCGTGCACCCACGACGGCACGCGGGACTCGCCCGCTCCCCCGCCGTCGATGTCGGCGCGGCCCGCCGCGAGCGTGCGGCCCTTCGCGAGCGAGCTGCGGGAACTCGAGCGCCGGTACGACGCGCGGCTCGGCGTCTACGCGGTCGACACCGGCGACGGGCGGGAGGTGGCCCACAACGACGGGCAGCGGTTCGCCTTCGCGTCCACGTTCAAGGCCCTGGCGGCCGCTGCCGTCCTGCGCAGGTACTCCCTCGCGGGCATGGACGAGGTGATCCGGTACTCCCGCGAGGACCTGATCGCCCACTCCCCCGTCACGGAGAAGCACGTCGCCACCGGCATGAGCCTGCGCGAGCTGTGCGAGGCCGCCGTCCGGTACAGCGACAACACCGCGGCCAACCTCCTGTTCGACGCGCTCGGCGGACCGGAGGGCCTGGAGAAGGCTCTCGCCGAGGTGGGCGACACCGTCACCCGGGTGGACGACCGCGAGCCGGAACTCAACCGCTGGTCCCCCCACGCCACGCGCAACACCACCACGCCGCGCGCGATCGCCGGGGCCCTGCGGACCTTCGTCCTCGGCAACGCACTCGGCCCCGCGGAACGCGCCCGGCTCACCGCCTGGCTGCGCACCAACCTCACCGGCGACACGCTCATCAGGGCCGGGGTCCCCGAGGGCTGGGTGGTCGGCGACAAGACCGGCACGGGCGGTGTCCACGGCATCCGCAACGACATCGCCGTGGTGTGGCCACCCGGAGCCCCGCCCCTCGTCATGGCCGTCATGTCGAGCCGGAGCGGAGCGGACGACACGCACGACGACCGGCTGATCGCGGAGGCGGCGGCGGTGGTGGCGCGGGCACTGGGCCCTGCCGGCTGACGCCGGGCCCGCGGCTCTCCGTGGCGGGAGCCCGCCGGAGTCCGTGATCGCGGTTCCATAAGCGACGGTGCTGGGGGCGAGCAGTTCTGTGTCTTGGACTTCCGGCCGAGGCTCCGGGACGCTGGGGATCATGAGCACTGCAACGGCGGACATCGAGGCCGCGATCGCGGCCGAGCGGGTCGAACTGGCCGACGTACTGGACGGGTTGAGCGAGGAGCAGTGGGACGCGCCGAGCCTGTGCGACGGGTGGCGGGTCCGGGAGGTCGCGGCGCACATGAGCATGGGGTTCCGGTACTCGTTCGGCAGGACGGCCCTGGAGCTGGTCCGGGCGGGCGGGCGCCTGCACCGGATGACCGACCGTGTCGCGCGCCGGGACGCCGCCGCCCTCTCCCCGCGCGAGATCGCCGCCGCTCTGCGGGACAACGCCGCTCACCCCTGGGGGCCGCCCGTGGGCGGCCGGCCGGCGGCGCTCGGGCACGACGTGGTGCACGGGCTGGACATCACCGTCGCCCTGGGCCTCGGGCGGCAGGTGCCCGAGGAGCGCCTGCGCATCGTGCTGGGCACGGTCGCGCCGCGGACGCTTCGCTTCTTCGGGGCGCGGCTCGACGGTGCCGAGCTGCGGGCCACCGACCTCGACTGGTCCTACGGGGCGGGCCGGCTGGTGGCGCGCCCCGCGCAGGAGCTGTTGTTGCTCGCGTACGGGCGCCGGCTTCCGGGAGCGGACCCGGCGGGGTGACGGCGGCCCGGCCGGGCGTCAGGCGCCGACCGTGTCCGCGGGGTCCTCCGACGGGGCGGCGCCCGGCGGAGCTTCGGTGTCCGCGGGGTCCTCGGGCTCCCAGCGCAGCAGGTCCCCCGGCTGGCATTCGAGCACCTCGCACAGTGCGGCGAGGGTGGTGAAGCGGACCGCCTTGGCGCGTCCGTTCTTGAGCACGGCCAGGTTGGCGGGTGTGATGCCGACGCGTTCCGCGAGTTCGCCCACGGACATCTTGCGCCTGGCGAGCATGACGTCGATGTCGACGGCGATCGGCATCAGATCACCTCGTCCAGTTCGGCCCGCATCTGTGAGGCCTCCACGTCGCGCGCGACGGCCTGGGCGAGCAGCATGCGCAGGACGAGCACGACGAGGGCCACGCCCAGGACCGCCAGGCCGAGGCCTCCGATCAGCAGGACGATGCCGGGCGCGACGGCCTCGCCGGGTGCGAGGACGACCCCGAGCGAGAAGACCAGCAGGGCGGCCGCCACGACCGCGCCGATGACGACGTGCACGTAACGGAAGGCGGCATGCGAGAAGACGGTCCCCCGCCGCACCATCGTCACCAGGCGCCATACGCATCCCAGGACCACCTGGACCGTCACCACGCCCAGGACCAGGATCACGAGGACCGGGGTGCGCAGATGCGCCACCTCCGGGTCGAGCCCGTTCATGTCGATGGCCAGCAGCGGAACCATGACCGTCTGCACGAACACCGAGCCGGCGAGCAGCATCACGAGCACGGCGCGGAGCGCGAGCACCGTCAGCTTTCCCATCACCTCTCCCTTCGATCGAGTAGCAATGGAAATCTATCGAGATTCGATAGATCCAGCAAGCAGCTCGCCCACGAATCCGGCGCCCCCTCCCCCGCCCTCCCCTCTATCTCCAACCCGCGTCGTTCCTAGAATGACGAGATGGAGGACATCGACGCGATCGCCGTGCTGCAGGATCCGGTGCGGCGGCGCTTGTACGAGTACGTCGCGGCGCAGGGGCGTGAGGTCGGGCGCAACGAGGCCGCCGAGGCGGCGGGGGTGGCGCGCACGCTCGCCGCACACCATCTGGACAGGCTGACCGAGGCCGGCCTGCTGGAGAGCGGAAGCCGGCGTCTGACCGGCCGGTCGGGGCCGGGCGCGGGACGGCCGGCGAAGGTCTACACGCGGGCCCGGACCGAGCACTCGGTGTCGCTGCCCGCCCGGGACTACCGCACCGCCGCCGAGCTGCTTGCCGAGGCGGCCGAGGAGGCGGGCATCGACGCCGGGCTCTGCGCGGCGGCGCGGCGCAGGGGCGAGGCCCTGCGCGGTTCGGCCGCTCCCTGCCGCGACCTCGACGAGGCGAGGCGGCTGCTGGCCGCGCGCGGATACGAACCGTATCCCGAGGACCCGGACGGCGAGGCGACCGCCGGGCGGGGCGGAACCGTGGTCCGGATGCGCAACTGCCCCTTCCACGCCGTCGCCGAACGCTTTCCCCCGCTCGTCTGCGGCATGAATCTCGCGCTGTTGGAGGGACTGCTCGGCGCGGGCGGACCCGTGCGGGCGCGCATGGATCCCCGGCCGGGAGAGTGCTGCGTGGTGGTCGAGGATTCTAAAAACAACGAGGATTGACATAGAAAAGCGGGGCGTGCTGGGATGAGGCCATGACCTCGACCCCGCACGCCCACCTCGCCCAGTTGAACGTCGCCACGCTCCGCCATCCGCTCGACGATCCGCGCATCGCGCCGTTCGTCGAGATGCTCGACACCGTCAACGCCGCCGCCGACCGGACGCCCGGCTTCGTGTGGCGGCTCGTGGAGGACGGCGCGGCCGACGCCACCGCCCTGCGCCCGGCCGGTGAGGACGTCATCGTCAACCTGACGGTGTGGGAGTCCCAGGAGGCCCTGTGGGACTTCACGTACCGCAGCGGGCACCTGGAGGTCATGCGGCGGCGGCGCGAGTGGTTCGAGCGGCACGCCGAGGCGCATCTCGTGCTCTGGTGGGTGCCCGCCGGTCACCTGCCGAGCGTGGACGAGGCCCTGGAGCGACTGGCGGAGCTGCGGGCGCACGGGCCGTCCCCGCGCGCCTTCACCTTCACGTCCTCGTACACCGCCGCCGAGGCCGCCCCGCACCTGGGAGGCGTCGCGCCTGCGCGGCGGCCCGGGTAGACCGGCCCGAGAAGGGGGGGGCCGGTCTACCCGGGCCGCCGGGAGCCGGTGCCTCAGCCGCGCGCGTTCCGCGCCTCGTGCGGTCGGCGCGGCGGACGGAGGTCGGCCTTGCCGAAGAGGAGCGCGTAGCCCGGCGGGAGCTGGTCGATGATGCGGTCCACCAGGTCGGAGCCGGCCAGCTGGGAGACGGGGGCGAGGACGGCGCCGACGTTCCAGCGGGTGGTGGCCGGGCTGCCGCCGGTGCGCCGGGCGAGGTCCTTGACGAACTCCCAGCCGGTGAGCGGCGTCGTGGCCGGGATCTGGGCCGTGAGCACCAGGGCCGCTTCGACGGGGAGACGGGCGGCGAGCTCGACCCGCTCGTCACCGACGAGCTGCCGCCCCAGCGCCGCGAGCACCGAGCGGACCGCTTCCTCGGCGCGTTCGCGGGTCGGGTACGCGCCCTCGTAACGGACCCGCTCCAGCAGGGCCGTGTACGACATCGCGGCACGCTCGGAGGCGGGTGCGGCCGCGGGCGCGGGGGCGGAGGTCATGGTCTCGGCCTGGAGTGTCATGGTGGTGTGGACCGCCGTTCTCTTCGGGCCCGGGCCGGACGGACGCCGCCCGGGCGGAGCGAACAGATTTCGACAGGGGTGCCGGTCACCTGGGAGGGTGCGGCCGGCCGAACAGAAGGTCGTAGCCGGGCGGGAGCTGCAGGAGCATCTGGGCCGTGAGCTCCTCGCCGGCGGCATCCGCGACGACGCTGAGGACGGCGCTGACGTCCCACGCCGCGGTCCGCTCCGTGGCGCCTTCGATCCAGGCGGCCGTCGCGCGGACGAAGCGCTCCGGCGAGAGCGGTTCGACGGCCTGGAGCGGATTGAGCAGGATGACGGAGAAGGTCTCCGGAAGGCGGGCGGCGAGCGCGGCCCGGACGTCGCCGACCAGATGGGCGCCGAGCAGCGCCAGCACGGTGCGGGCGGCGCGCTCGGCCTCCTGCGGCGTGTCGTAGGCACCCCGCTCCTGGACGGAGTCGAGGAACGTCTGCCATCGCAGTCTCATCACGGCCCCCTTCGCGAACGGATGCGGGGTGCGGGGAGCGGAGGGCGGAGGAGGAAAGGAGGGGGAGAGGCTTCCGTCCTCCGCTCCCGGTCCGGTGGCGGCTCAGCCGCTGATCTCCTTGCGGTCGTCGCCGCGACCGATGCTGATCTTGCGGGGCTTCGCGCGCTCGGCGATCGGGATGCGGAGCGTGAGGACGCCCGCCACGTAGTCGGCCGTGATCTTCTCGGTGTCGAGCGTGTCGGCCAGCATCAGCTGCCGGGAGAAGACGCCGAGCGGCCGCTCGGACAGCTCCATCTGCACGTCGTCGGCCTTCGTGACGGGACGGCGCTCCGCTTTGACCGTCAGCATGTTCCGCTCGACGTCGATGTCGATCGCGTCCGTCGAGACGCCGGGCAGGTCCATGACGATCACATAGTCGTCGCCTTCGCGGTACGCGTCCATCGGCACCGGGGAGGGGCGGGACCAGGTGCCGGCGGTGCCCAGCATCTGCTGCGTGAGGCGGTCGAGCTCACGGAAGGGGTCGGTGCGCATCAACATCGCGGAACACCTCCAGTGGATCAGGCAATGACTGCCAATGCGCTTCACCTGACTCCGTTGTAACATGTCAACGGATGGACGACAACTCCGTCGTCAACGAATGGACGACAAAGGTGAGGGAGTGACCATGGCAGGACCCGAACATCCCACCGCGGGACATCCCGTCGCCTTCCAGGCGGCCCTCTCGGCCCTCGCCGCGATCGACGAGACGGTCCGCAAGGCCCGCACGGCGCCCCCCGCCTCCTCGCCGGAGACCTCGGAGCGGACCTCGTCGCAAGAGGCGCTCGCCGCTCTCCTGCTCCTGCGTGAGCTGCGCGAGCAGCTCGCCGGCTGGGAGCCGAGCCTCATCGAGGCCGCCCGGGACGCGGGCGCCAGCTGGGCCGACCTCGCCCATCCCCTCGGCGTCACCAGCCGCCAGGCTGCCGAGCGCCGCTATTTGCGGGTACGGCCCGGGCGCCCGGGCAGCACGGCGGAGCAGCGCGTGCAGGCCACGCGCGACCGCCGCGCGGCCGACCGTTCCGTCACCGCCTGGGCCCATGGGAACGCGGCCGACCTCCGCCGGCTCGCCGGGCAGATCACCGCGCTCGACTCCCTCCCCCCGACCCTGCGCCAGGACCTCGACAAGGCCCTCGCGGACAACAACCCGGCCGAGCTCCTCGAACCGCTCTCCCGCACCCACGCCCACCTGGCCTCGCGTCATCCGGACCTGGCCGAGCGCGTGGACACCCTGACCCGGCAGACCACCGATCTGCGCAACGAGAGCGACCAGCGCCGCTCCACCTCCCCCTCGCTCTAGCGTCCGGCGCGCCCGGCCCGTCGCGAGGCCGGCGCTCCAGGGCCTCGCAGCGTGGCAGCCGTCGAGCGCGCGTGTTCCGATGGAATTACAGGGAAACCGGTCCTGTACGCACCCATGTCGACAGCACAGGAGGAGCGATCATGGCGCAGGACAAGTCACTCAAGGCCCGCGACATCATGACGGCGGGCGCGCAGTGCGTCGGTGAGCACGAGTCGCTGCGGGACGCGGCGCGGATGATGCGCGAGATGCACGTGGGCGCGCTGCCCATCTGTGGCGACGACGACAAGCTGAAGGGCATGGTCACCGACCGCGACATCGTCATCGAGTGTGTGGCCGACGGGAAGGACCCGGCTCAGGTCGAGTGCGGTTCCCTCGGCGGCGAACTGCACTGGATCGACGCGGAGGCGTCGGCCACGGACGCCCTGCACGTCATGGAGCAGCACCAGATCAAGCGGCTGCCGGTGATCGACGTGCAGAACGGTCACCGTCTCTGCGGGATGATCTCGGAGGCCAACCTCGCGCAGAACCTCACCGACAAGCAGATCGCGGAGTTCGCGAGCCGCGTCTACGCGGGCACCCACTGAGGCCCGACGGTCCCGGCCCGTCGGCCGGGCACGACCAGGGGCCCGCCCCGAGAGGGGCGGGCCCCTTCGTGTCGGCGCGCGGCGCCTGTTCGGCGCGGGTGGGCACGTGCCGCCAGGGTGAGCCACGGTGGACGAGGGCCGGGCGCGGTGGGTGGGGCCGGGTGATCACTGACCCACGCGGCCGTCGACCCGCTCGCGCAGGAGGTCGGCGTGGCCGCAGTGCCGCGCGTACTCCGTGATCTGCATGACCAGGATGTCCCGGAGCCGTTCGCCTCCACCGGTCCGGGTGCCGAGGTCGGTGAAGCCGGCGATGAACCGGTCGGTCTCCTCCCGTTCGGCCCGCCACCGGCCGAAGGCGTCCGTGACCACCGCCGGGTCGGGGACGGCGCCGTTCCAGTCGCCGTCGCGGTCCTCGGGGGTGCGGTAGATCCGGGGCAGGTCCTCGCCGGCGAGACGGCGGAAGTGCCGTTCGTCCTCGGCCATGTGCCGCACGAGGCCGAGCAGGGACATCGTGGACGGGGGCACGGCGCGCCGGGCCAGCTGCTCGGCGTCCAGGCCGGCGCACTTCATCTCCAGGGTGAGGCGGAAGTGCCGAAGGGCGGCGAGCAGCGCGGTGCGCTCGTCGACGCCCTCGTCGGCGTCCTCGCGCGGGTCGTCGTCCGGGTCGACCCACATGTCGGTGTGGACGGTCGACCGCGTCCACCGGGTCACCGCCGCTGCCTCGCCGGGGTCGTCGACCCGTTCGCCTGATTCCATGCGCGCATCCTCGCGGGCGCAGGGGCCGTGACGCCACCGGATTATGACGGCCCGTCCGCCGACGGGCCGGGCCGGGGAAGGGCCGCCGTGCCGCTCCGGCGTTCCTTACGGGACGACGGGACGAGGGTCCGCGTCGATCAGCCAGGCGAGCATCGCCGGGGTGGCGTCGAAGTGGCCGCCGTGGCCGGCATCGGGCTGCCGGACCAGCGTCGCGGTGGGGATGCGGGCGGCGAGCCACTCCCCGTGCGCGGGAGGGACCAGGGTGTCGAGGCCGCCGTGCCAGAGCCGCACGGGTGCGGTGACGTCGGCCGGGTCGAACCCCCACTCCGTGCCGAACAGGGCCGTCACGTCGTCCACCCAGCCGTCCAGGCCCGGACGGATCGCCTCGTCGAAGGCCGGGCCGATCATGGCGGCGATCTCGGGCCGGGAGAAGACCGCCTGCTCGACGGCCGGCATCGGGGGGAGGTCGGCCGTGTCCACACGCGCCAGGTGTTCCCCGACCGCCGCGCGTCCGGCCAGGGCCGCCGCGGCGCTGCGCCGGTTGCCCTCGTTCATGCCCGCCGTCCAGTCCAGGCCGTCCGCGTCCCGGGGCGCGAGGCTCGCCATCGTGCCGAGCCGGGTCACCCGCTCGGGGAAGCGGGCGGCGAAGGCCAGGGCGTGCGGGCCCCCGCCCGAGACGCCGAACACGGCGAAGCGGTCCAGGCCGAGGGCGTCGGCGATGGCGGCCACGTCGTCCGTGACGTCGACGACCCGGCGCCCCGGCCTCGGGGTGGAGCATCCGAACCCGGGCCGGTCGAAGGTGATCAGCCGGACACCGAGCCGGTGGAACAGGGACTCGTCCGGGTAGCGGGCGAGCCTGCTCATGGGGCTGCCGTGGAGGTAGACGACCGGTGTTCCGGCCGGGTCTCCCCACTCCTCCACCGCCAGCGTCCGACGGTCCTCAGTGATCACTTCGCGCATGACCGTCACGCTAACGCTCCGTGCCGACCGATGGCCAAGGTTTCTTGACATCGGTTCCTCGTCCTTCTCGGCGGGACCGGCGCGCGAGAGGAGTCCGGCGGCGGAGGGGGGAGGCGATGTGATGCATGGATCCGGCCAGGCTGAGGGCGTGGGCTCCGCCACACGCCGTGCACCGGATCAAAAGATCATTCACGGGAAGATCACTTTCTCCGCAAGACTTTCGCCGCCGACGGCTCCCGCATCCCCGGACAACAAGATCAACACCGTTCAACTCTGTACTTTTCACGGCAGGTTGTCCTTATCGCGGCCAACCACCCCATGACGATTTCCGCCCGTTCGATCCCTCGCGGTACGGATGGAAACCGCCGGGGGCATATGACCAATCCCCCGGTCCACAGATCACCAGGGGGTTTTCCATGTCCAGCATCACCCGCCGCAAGGCCCTGGGTGTCGCCGCGGGCGCCGCGGCCGGCGCCGCCGCGGGGCTCGCCCTGGCCGGGCAGGCCACCGCCGCCACGGCGCGTACGGCCGCTCCGGCCGCCGGCCCCGCCGCTCCGGGCTCCTTCGACGAGGTCTACCAGGGCCGCCGCATCAAGGGCGGCCCCGCGCACGGCGGCGGACACCACGGGGGACACCACACCGGCGGCTACTCCGTCACGATCGACGGCGAGGAACTGCATGTGATGCGGAACGCCGACGGCACCTGGATCAGCGTGATCACGCACTACGAACCCGTCGCCACGCCCAGGGCGGCCGCCCGCGCGGCCGTACGGGAACTGCAGGGCGCCCCGCTCGTTCCGCTCACCCTCAGCTGACCCGACCGATCCCGGAGCCGCATCACCATGACCGTACGCAAGAACCAGGCCGCCCTCACCGCCGACGAGAAGCGACGCTTCGTCGACGCCCTCCTCGAGCTGAAGCGCACCGGCCGGTACGACACCTTCGTCACCACCCACAACGCCTTCATCATGGGCGACACCGACACCGGCGACCGGGTCGGCCACCGCTCGCCGTCCTTCCTGCCCTGGCACCGGCGCTTCCTCATAGAGTTCGAGCAGGCCCTGCAGTCCGTCGACCCCGACCGTCACCCTTCCCTACTGGGACTGGACGGCCGACCGCACGGCCCGCTCCTCGCTCTGGGCGCCCGACTTCCTCGGCGGCACCGGCCGGGCCCGCGACGGCCAGGTCACCGACGGACCGTTCGCCCGCGCCGCGGGCCGCTGGACCGTCAACGTGCGCGTCGACGGCCGCGACTACCTCCGCCGCGACCTCGGCGCGGGCGGCCGGCAGCTGCCCACGCGCGCCGAGGTGGACTCCGTCCTCGCCATGGAGACGTACGACACGGCGCCCTGGAACAGCGCGTCGGACGGCTTCCGCAACCATCTCGAAGGCTGGCGCGGGGTCAACCTGCACAACCGCGTCCACGTCTGGGTGGGCGGACAGATGGCCACCGGCGTCTCCCCGAACGACCCCGTCTTCTGGCTGCACCACGCCTTCGTCGACAAGCTGTGGGCCGACTGGCAGGCCCGGCACCCGCGATCGGCGTACCTTCCGGCCGCGGGCACCCCGAACGTCGTGGACCTGAACGACACCATGCGGCCGTGGAACGACGTCACGCCCGCCGACATGCTGGACCACACCCGCCACTACACCTTCGACACGGCCGCCTGAGAGCACGGGCGCCTGAGGCCACGGGCGCCTGAGGTCACGGGCGCCTCAGGTCACGGGCGCGGACCGGGAGCGTGCCCCGGTCCGCGCCCGACCGTCACCGGTGCGTCACGGCCGGGTGTAGCGGCGGATGCGGTAGCGCAGCTCCGTCGTGGAGGACCGCCAGCCGGTGTCCTCGGTGATCCGCCAGGCCGGGTCGAGCGGCGGGGCGAAGGTGTCGCCGGTCACCGGCGCGTCGACCTCCGTCACGGAGAGCGTCGTGGCGTACGGCAGGGCCGCGCGGTAGATCTCGCCGCCGCCGATCACCCAGGCGGAAGGGCGCTCCCGCCCGGACTCGGCGGTCCCGGGCTCGGGCCGGGCCTCGGCCGCGAGCTCCAGCGCCGCGGCGAGCGAGCCGGCGCGCTCCGCGCCTTCGGCGGTCCAGTCCGGGTTGCGTGTGACCACGATGTTGCGCCGCCCGCTCAGCGGACGGAACCGCGCGGGAAGCGAGTCCCACGTCCTGCGCCCCATGATCACGGGGTGGCCGAGGGTCGTCGCCTTGAAGTGCGCCATGTCCTCCGGCAGCCGCCACGGGATCCCGTTGTCGGCGCCGATCACACCGTCCGGGTTCTGCGCCCAGATCAGCCCGACGTTCACACCGCCACCGGGGCCTTGATCGCCGGGTGGTGCTTGTAGTCGACGATCTCCACGTCGGAGTAGGCGTAGTCGAACAGCGAGTCCGCCTTGCGCAGGCGCAGCTCCGGGAAGTCGAAGGGAGTGCGCGAGAGCTGCTCGGTGACCTGCCGGACGTGGTTGTCGTAGATGTGGCAGTCGCCGCCGGTCCAGATGAAGTCGCCCGGCCGCAGTCCGGTCTGCTGCGCGACCATGTGGGTGAGCAGCGCGTAGCTGGCGATGTTGAACGGGACGCCGAGGAACAGGTCGGCGCTGCGCTGGTAGAGCTGGCAGGAGAGCCTGCCGTCGGCGACATGGAACTGGAAGAAGGCGTGGCAGGGGGCCAGGGCCATGCGGTCGAGTTCGGCGACGTTCCACGCGGAGACGATCATCCGGCGGGAGTCGGGGTCACGGCGCAGGGTGTCGAGGACCTGGCTGATCTGGTCGATGTGGCCGCCGTCGGGCGTGGGCCAGGAGCGCCACTGGGCGCCGTAGACCGGGCCGAGGTCGCCGTTCTCGTCGGCCCACTCGTCCCAGATGGTGACGCCGTGCTCGCGCAGCCAGCCGACGTTCGAGTCGCCGCGCAGGAACCACAGCAGCTCGTACACGATGGACTTGAGGTGCACCTTCTTCGTGGTGACCAGCGGGAACCCCTGCGAGAGGTCATAGCGGAGCTGGTGTCCGAAGACACTCCGGGTGCCCGTTCCCGTCCGGTCGGCCTTGGCCGTCCCGGATTCGAGCACCAGCTTCAACAGGTCTTCGTACTGTGTATCCACCACAGGGCCAGAGTCTAGTACCGGCCGGCGGCGCTCCTCCGCGCCGGGTGGCCAGGTCAGCGCACCAGTTCGGCGGCCAGCAGGTCCATGAGCAGGCCGTCGTGCCAGGTGCCGTCGGCGCCGCGCTCGTACTGGCGCATCACGCCCACCGCCCGGAACCCGACCTTCTCGTACGCGCGGATCGCGGCCGCGTTGTCGGCCGCCGGGTCGATGACGAGCCGGTGGTAGCCGTGGTCGTCGACGAGGTGCCGGGCCAGGGTCCGGACGGCGTCGGTGCCCAGGCCGATGCCGTGGACCGAGGGGTCGAGGAAGAGGTCGATGCCGGCGTGCCGGTAGTCGGGTTCCTCCTCGGAGTACCACTGGATCATGCCGACGGTCCGGCCCTGGTGACGGATGGTCAGACAGTGGGTGTCGGGATCCTCCAGGTCGGAGGTGACCTCCGCCGCCATGTCGTCCCCGCCCCGCCACCGCGCCCGCACCTCGGGGGTGGCCCGGACGGCGGCCAGGTCGGGCACGTCCTCGGGGACGGTGGTGCGAAGGACGACAAGGGCTCCGTGCAGCTCGGTCATGCCGGGACTCTACGCAACGAAGGCCGGCGGCCGCCGGAGCCCTAGGCTGGTGCGGGGCGTGCGGAGCGTGCGCGTCGGCGCCGACGGGAACGAGGAGGGCGAGTGGGCGGGTTCGGGCGAGGACCGCGCGGTGAGGAGGTTTCCCGTCCGCCGTCGCACGCGGGGCCGCCCGCCGGTGACGGCCGGCACCACGGCCACGGCCAGGACCACGGCCGCGACGGCCACGACGCCGATCTGCTCGTCATCGGCGGCGGCCCCGCCGGCTGCGCCGCCGCGCGGATGGCCGCCGGTATGGGCATGCGCTCGGTCCTCGTGGAGCCGGACGCCCTGTGCCGCACTCTCTACCGGATCGGCGCCCTGAACAACGTCCTCGGCGGTCACGCCGACGGGCCGCGTCTCGCCGACGCCATCACCGCGGAGCTGGCGGCCACGGACCTGTGCCGCCTGGAACTCGGCCGTCGCGCCGTCGCCCTGCGCGCCGCCGACGACCACGTCGCCGTCACCCTCGACACGGGCGTCCGCCTGACCGCTCCGTACGCCGTCGTCGCCACCGGCGTGGGTCCGCTCCAGCCCGGTGACGTGCCCTGGATCACCGCGCCCGAGGGCCTCGTCCTGCCGCCGCTCTGGCGGGCCGACGCGGAGGACGCCGAAGGCCGTACCCTCCTCGTCCTCGGCGGCGACCGCCCCGTCGGCACCTTCCTGCGCAGCCACCCCTCCACCACCACCCGCCTCCTCGTGGCGTATCCGGAGGCCGACGCGTACAAGACCGAGGAGATCCGCGACGACCCGCGCGTCACGCTGCTGCCCGTGGCGCGGCTGACCCTCCGCCCCGCCCAGGGCGCCGGGGTGACGGCGGAGGCGGTGGGGACGGGCGGCGGCGAGCGGTTCGTCCTCGCGGCGGACGCCGCCTACCTGAGCCTCGGCAGCGCGCCCACCGCCCCGGCCGGGGACCTCGTCCGCGCGGCGGACGGCTACTGCCCGCCGGGCGACCAGCACGCGCGCGTGCTGGTGGCCGGGGACCTGCGCTCCGCCCGCTACCAGCGGATCATGACCGCCATGGGCTCGGGCGGTGAGGCCGCGCTGCACGCGTACTACGCCGCCAGGGAGCGGCCCGCGGCAGGCTGAGGCCGGGCCGCGGCACCGGCCCGCGGGGAGGCTCCGGCCTCGCCCGGGGGCGGCGGGGCCGGCGGGGCGGCGGGGGCGACACCGCCGCCCCGCGAGCACCTCCGTGCCGGCGGCCCCGCAGGAAGGCCGTCCCGGCCCGCGCTCCGGGTCTTCCGCCGCCACAAACGCATGTGCGAGCAAGATCCGGTCCGTGCCAGGATGGCGCCGGAAAGCGAGGTCTCGTGGACGAGTTGACGCGGTTCCGCCAGGCGGTGGTCACCTGGGCGGCCGGCGGCGCCGGGGCGGCCGAAGCGGCCGCGCGGGCGCGGGAAGAGGCCGGCGGCGTGCGGACGATCGTGCTCGTCGAGGGAAGCAGCGATCAGGTCGCGCTCGACGTGCTGGCCACGCGCCACGGCCGTGACCTCGCCGCGGAGGGCGTCGCGGTCGTCCCGCTCGGGGGCGCGACGAACATCGGGCACTTCCTCGACGTGTGCGGTCCCCCGGGACTCGGCCTGCCGCTGGCGGGACTCTGCGACATCGGCGAGGAGCGGCACTTCCGGCGCCATCTGGAACGGGTCGGACTCGCCTCCGGGCTCACGCCCGCCGGTCTGGAGGCGCTCGGCTTCCACATCTGCGTCGCCGACCTGGAGGACGAACTGATCCGCGCGCTCGGGTCCGACGGCGTGCGGCAGGTGATCGACGCCCAGGGCGAGACGCGCCCCTTCCGGACCTTCCGGAGTCAGCCGGCCCAGCGGGAACGGCCCGTGGAACACCAGCTACGGCGGTTCATGGGCACCCACAGCGGCCGCAAGGCGCTCTACGCGCGGGCGCTGGTCGAGCACCTGGACCTCGCGCGCGTGCCGGCGCCGCTGGAACGCCTCCTCACCCACGTCTGAGAACCGGCGCGCCGTGCCGCCGGGGCAGCGGGACCGCCCCGCTCGCCCGGGCGATCAGCTCAGCGAGGCGACGACCTCGCGCACCTGCGTGGCGACCGACTCGGGCAGTGGCGCGTAGTGGAGGGCGTGGAGCTCCTCCTGGCCCTGCCGGCTGGCCGTGTAGCCGAGGAAGGACTTGAGCGCGGGCAGGCTCTCCGGGTCGTTGCCGGTGTCGCACACGATCTCGTACGTCACGAGGACGATGGGGTACGCGCCCTCGGCGGAGGTCTTGTGGTCGAACCTCAGCCGCAGGTCCCTGCCCTCGCCCACGATCTTCGCGGCGGCGATGCCGGCCGAGGCGCTCTGGGTGCTCGGGGCGACCGGTTCGGCGGCGCCGGTCGCGATGCGCACCGTCTCGATCCTCCGCTTCTCGGCGAAGGACAGCTCGAAGTAGCCGATGGCGCCTTCGGTCTGCGTGACGGCGGTCGCCACCGCGTCCGATCCGTTGGCCGAATGCCCGCCCTGCGCCTGCCACTTCTTGCCCGCCGGGTACGGCCAGTGGTCTCCGGCCGCGCCCTTGAGGTAGGCGTTGAGGTTCTGGGTCGTGCCGGAGTCGTCGGCGCGGTGGACGGGGACGATGGCCAGGTCCGGGAGGTGGGCGTCCGGGTTGAGTTCCCGGATCGCGGGGTCGTTCCACTTCGTGATCCGCGTGTCGAAGACGCGGGCGAGGGTGGGGGCGTCGAGGACCAGGTCGGTCACGCCGGGGATGTTGTAGCCGAGGGCGATGGCGCCGCCGACCATGGGCAGGTCGATGGCCCTGCCGCCGGGGCAGACGTCCTGCGGGACGGTTCTCTCCTTCTCCGTCAGCGCCTGGTCCGTCCCGCCGAAGGTGGTGGCGCCGCGGTGGAACTGGGCGACGCCGGCGCCCGAGCCCAGCGGGTCGTACACGAGCTGGACGCCCTGGCAGGCCCGCTGGTACTGCTGCATCCACCGCTTCATCGCGATCTGCTGGGCGGAGGATCCCGATCCGCGCACCTTGCCCTCGGCGGGGCAGTCGATGACGGGCACCGGGCCGGCGGCGAGGGGCTTCGCGCCGCCCTCGGCGTCACCGTCCCCGCCGCCGCACGCGGCCAGCGTCAGCACGCCCGCTGTCACGGCGGCCGCTGCGCTCCACCGCCTGTTTCGAGCCGAACGTCGAAGCTGCACCTTGATCTCCCTCGGACACGTGCGAACGCCCCGGCCCGGCCTGTGCCGCCGGCCGGCCCACCGATGATCACCCGCATCCGGGAGAGGAGAGTGGATCACAGACGAACGACAGCCGTCACCGAGGTGACATCGCGGTGACGGTGCCGGCGGGCCGCCGCCCGGGTGAGACGCAGTGGCAAGAAGCTCGGGACGGAGCGCCAACACGGCCGGGCCGTGCTTCGGCATTCTTCACAGGTACGGGGGACGGCGACCGGGGAGAGAGGACCGACCCATGAGCCTGGCCGGACTGGGACTGAGCGGCGACCAGGAGCGGCTCTACCGCTACCTGCTGCGCAGGCCCCATGCCGACCCGACCAGGATCCGCATCGAACTCGCGATGCCGGATCTGCCGCGGGTGATCGGTGAGCTCCGGGCCCGCGGGCTGGTGGACCACGCGTCCGCCCCGGTCGCCGCACCCGTCACCGTGGACCGGCCGGGACGGGGCCGGGACGGGGACGCCCGGCCCGGGGCCCGCCGCGCGCCCCGTCGGTCGAGGATGGCCGCGCTGCTCGCCAGGGTGGCGGCGGCGCGACCGCGCGGCGCCCTCCTCCGTACGTTCCGATCCCCGGTGGCGGACGTCGAGAGGCACTGAGCGGGCGGGCGCGCCGGTACGGGGCGGGACCGGCGGTCAGGGTCCGTCGAAGGGCCAGGACGCGAGGTCGCGGTAGTGGATCGGTCCGGGTCCCCGGCCGATGTTGCTGCCGACCAGGTGCAGCCGCTCGCTGTGCCAGGGGCGGCCGGTGAAGTCCGCGAGCCCGGCGGCGGCCGTCAGCACCGAGGACCGGTCACCGCGCCGGGCGCGGGCCAGCGTCAGATGCGGGCGCAGGGGCCGGTCCTCGAAGGGGATGGCGCATCTCCTGACCAGGGCGCGGACGTCGGCGGCGAGGAGCCGCAGCCCGTCGACGTCCCCGCCGATCCCGCTCCACAGCACCCGCTCGTCGAAGTGGCCGCTGCCCTGGAGGGCCAGCTCGACGGGCCGGCGGGTGGCCGCGAGCTCGGCGAGCGGTGCCCGCAGCGGCGGGACGGACGCGGCGGGGATCTCGCCGAGGAAGGCGAGGGTGATGTGCCAGTCCTCGATGCGGTTCCATCGCATGCGCGGGTACGCGTCGTAGGCGGGGCGCAGCGCCCGCTCCAGCTCCTCCTTCGCGTCGTCGGGCGGGGCGAGGGCGATGAACACGCGGATGGTCGTGGCTGAGGACTGTTCGTTCACGCGGGTCTTCGTACCGCGTCCGGGTCCGTTCCGTCATGCCGGGGTGGTGAGCCGACGGTGGTGGCCGGGGTGATGGAGCCGGCGCCCGGGCCGGGCGGAAGGCCGGGACGGCCGGGGCCTACGGGGCGGCCGGGGCGGTCAGGTCCTGCAGAGCGGTCGGGGCGGTCGGGGCGGTCGGGTGGTCCAGGGCGGACGCCGGGGGCCTGCCTATGATCACGGGGACGCGGACGACGACGGAGGCTCGACGACCATGACGGACCAGCGTGTGTACCTCGTGACCGGCGGCGGGACGGGCATCGGCGCCGCGACCGCCCGGCTGCTCGGCGCCGAGGGGCATCGCGTGGCGGTCTCCGGGCGCCGTCCCGAGCCGCTGCGGCTGGTCGCGGAGGAGACCGGCGCGCTGGCCGTGCCCTCGGACATCGGCGAGCCCGACGAGGTGCGCGAACTCGTCGACACGGTGCTCCGCGTGTACGGCCGGCTCGACGGCCTCGTCCTCAACGCCGGGATCGGGCGGGGCGGCGGGGTGGGCGAGGTGACCCTGGAGGACTGGGAGGCGGTCATGCGGACGAACCTCACCGGACCGTTCCACCTGCTGCGCGCCGCGCTGCCGCATCTCCTCGACGCCCGCGGGGCCGTGGTCGCGGTCGCCTCGGTGTCCGCCCTCCGCAACGGCGTCGGCAACGCCGCCTACGCCACCTCCAAGGCGGCGCTGCTCCAGCTGTGCCGCTCGCTCGCGGTGGACTACGGCGGTGCCGGGCTGCGCGCCAACACGGTGTGTCCGAGCTGGGTGCGCACCGACATGGCGGACCGCCGGATGAACCGGTTCGCCGAGGAGGCGGGCCTGGAGGACGGCGGTGAGGACGGCGGTGTCGAGGCGGCGTACGCGGAGGTGACCCGGGTCCTTCCGGCCGGGCGCCCCGGCGAGCCCCGCGAGGTCGCCGAGGCGATCGCGTGGCTGCTCTCGCCCGCCGCCTCCTTCGTCAACGGGGCGGTGCTGACCGTCGACGGCGGCGCGACCGCGCTGGACCCGGGCACCCTGGGCTTCGAGTTCCGCATGGAGCCCCGCACGGCCGGCGCCCCGGGCACGCCGGGCGCGTAGGGCACGGCGGGAGGGCCGGGGGCCGGGGCGCCGGGAGCCGGGGCGCCCGGGGCCCGGGCGCCGGGAGGGCAGGAAGGGCCGGAAGGGCGGGAAGTGCCGGGCGCATAGGACGCGTAGGAAGCGCCGGGCGCGTAGGCACGCCGGGCGTGCCGGCGCGTAGCGCACGCCGAGGCCTCGGGGCGCCTAGCCCGCCTGAGGAGCGAGGACGCGGACCGTCAGGGCGCCGCTCGCCGGGTGGGCGACCGGCGGTCGGCGCCGGCGCGCTGGTGGCGCAGGCACGAGACGACGACCACCAGGGGCCACGCGGACTGGACGCAGGTCACCAGGCGTTCGGCGACGCCTGCCGCACCCTGGCGGTTGGCCTCGACCAGGAACCAGAGCGCGCCGAGCCCCATCAGGAGCGTGGCCGCGTAGGCGGGTGCGCGCCGCAGCGCCCACGGGGCCGGCCGGTCGCCGCCTCGGGCGGCGAGGACCGGCCACAGGGCGAGCAGGGTGAAACCGACGGCGGCGACGGACCCGTGCCGCAGCGCCCCTCCGCTGCTCGGCGTCGGGACCATCGCCACGGCCAGGGCCGCCACTCCCCCGGCGGCCAGCGCCGCGCGCCCGGCGGGGGCGGCCGCCCGCAGCCCCCAGGCGGTCGCGAGGTGGCACACGCCCAGGGCGAGCAGTGCGCCGGTCATCACCCAGAACCCCGCGGCGCCGTACGCCGCGAGGACGCTGATCGTCTGCCGGACGGCGTCGTAGGACGGTCCTTCCAGCGCGCCCGCGGTCGTCCAGCCGGCGACCAGCACCACGGGGGCGCAGCCCGACGGCACGAGGGTCCACTTCGGTACGGCTCGCATCGGATCACCGTAGGCGGGACGGCTGCGCCCGGCGGTGGAGCACGCCGGGCGTGCGCTCACCGCGCGCCGAAGACCTGGGTCCAGTAGGGGCCGCCGGCGGTGTGGATGCCGATGCCGATCTCACGGAAGTCGCAGTTGAGGATGTTGGCCCGGTGGCCGGGGCTGTTCATCCAGGAGTCCATCACCTGCGCCGGGGTGCGCTGGCCCTTCGCGATGTTCTCGCCGTACGTGGACCAGCGGTATCCGGTGGCGGTGACGCGCTCGTCCGGGCCGTCGCCGTCGGGGTCGGTGTGGTCGAAGAAGTTCCGCGCGGCCATGTCGTCGGAGTGGCCCTGGGCGGCCTGGGTGAGGAGGCCGTTCTCCGTCAGCGGCCCGCAGCCCGCCCGTGCCCGCTCGGTGTTGACCAGGTCGATCACCTGGCGGGAGTCCGAGGTGTCGCCGGAGCCGCCGCCGGCGGCGGTGGCGCCGCTCGGCCGGGGACGGTGCACGAGCGCCGTGGGACGGGGCGCGGGGGGCGTGGTGGTCGCCTCGGCGGACGGCGAGGGCGTGGCCGTACGGCTCGGCTGGGCGGTGCGGCTCGGGCGGGGGCTGGTCGAGGAGGACGGCGAGGCCGTGCCGGTGCCCGTTCCCGGCGTCGTGGACGACGGCGAGGTGAGGTCGGAGGCGGCGTCGGGGGCGGAGGCCTGCGTCACGTCGGTGGCGTCCGGGTCGCCGCCCTCGGGGCCGGTGAGGAGGACGAAGGTCCCGCCGGTGACGGCCACCACCGCGAGGCCCGCGGCGGCGACGGCCCGGCGGCGGCCGCGCCGGCGCTGCTGCTCCTTGCGGCGGGCGCCGCGCGGCCCGGGGGCGGCGGCGTGCCGGGCACGGTCCGCACCGGGACGGGTGCCGTCGGCGGCGTGGGACAGGGCGTCCACACCGCCCGCCATGCCGTCCGCGGCGGTAGTCAGGCCGTCCGCGCCGCGGGCCGGGGCGCCCGCGGCGGGTACGGGCGTGGACGCCGAGGGTACGGGCGTGGCCGCGGCGGCGAGGCCGAAGCCGGCGCTGTCGCGGACGTGCGTGAGGAGCAGGGCCGCCGGGGGCACGAGCAGCAGCCCGGCGAGCAGGCCCTCGGCGGGCACGAGGCCGTTCCACAGGCCGGCGCAGTGGGGGCAGGTGCGGGCGTGGCGGGCTATTCGCTTGCGCCACAGGGGCGAGGGCCGGCCGTCCCAGCCGTCGAGTCCGGTGCGCAGGGTGGGGCACAGCGGCCGGGCCGAGAGGGCCCGTACGACGACCCGGGCGGTCTCCAGCCGCTCCTTCATCCGCTGGACGCGGACGGCGGTGTGTTCGGTCGACAGCCGGAGGGCGGCGGCGACCTCGGGCCGGGTGAGCTCTCCGGCGCATTCGAGCCACCACAGGGACAGCAGGGCGCTGTCCTCGGGTTCCAGCCAGCGGGTGGCCTCGGCGGTCTCGCGCCGCTGTCCCGACAGCTGAAGCCGGGCGACGGTCAGGTCCACGAAGTCGGCGCCGGGCTCCGCGAGGTCCCGCGCGTCGTCGAGGGCGCCGGTGGTGTCGCCGGTCTGCCGGCGGTGCCAGTGGGCGCGGATGGCGTTCATGGCGATGGCGACGAGCCAGGAGCGGAAGCTGTCCGGGGACCGCAGGCCGCCGAGCCCGTCGAGCGCCCGCAGCATCGTCTCCTGCACGACGTCGTCCACCTCGTGGTGGCCGTTCATCGCCCGGCCCACGATGTTGTAGACGAGCGGAAGGTACGCGGCGACGAGCCGGTCCCGCGCCCACGGGTCGCCGCCCTGCGCGGCCCTGACCAGCTCCGTGCCGTTCGGTGCTTCCATGCCCTGCTTCATCCTGATCGTCCTGCCTGTTGCCGGTGCCCAACACCTGGGAGATCGCGCGACGCCCGCCGGATAACGAAAACCGCCGAAGAGATTTTCGACGACCGGCGTACGGGGCCGGGGACCGGGCCCGCCAAGTGACCGGCTCCGGTCGGGGCCCCTCCGACAGCCGGCGGGCACGGCGGGGCCCGGCCGGTCCTCGGGGTGAGGTTCGCGGGGAAGCTTGCAAGCGAAGGCAGAGTCGAGTCACAGCTTCACGCGCTTGCACTTATAGCGCGTGTGCAAGTATTGTCGAAGCACGTAAGGCTTCCCCGCAATCATTTTGGAAGGTGCTCCGCCATGCCTCTCGCGCTCCTGGCCCTGGCCATCGGGGCCTTCGGGATCGGGACCACCGAGTTCGTGATCATGGGCGTGCTGCCCCAGGTCGCCGGCGACTTCGGTGTCTCCATCCCCACCGCCGGCTGGCTGGTGACCGGCTACGCCCTGGGCGTCGTCCTCGGCGCCCCGCTGCTGACGGTGCTGGGCACCAAGGTCTCCCGCAAGAAGATGCTCATGTTCCTCATGGGCCTGTTCATCGCCGGCAACGCGCTCTCCGCGCTGGCGCCCACCTTCGGGCTCATGCTCGCCGGCCGGGTCGTCGCCTCGCTCGCCCACGGCGCCTTCTTCGGCATCGGCTCGGTCGTCGCCGCCGACCTGGTGGCCCCGCAGAAGAGGGCCTCGGCGATCTCGCTGATGTTCATGGGCCTGACCGTCGCCAACATCGTCGGCGTCCCGGGCGGCACCTCCATCGGCCAGGCCCTCGGCTGGCGCGTCACCTTCGTCATCGTCGCCGCGCTCGGCGTCCTCGGCCTCCTCGGCGTGGCCCGGCTGGTGCCCGAGACCGGACGGCCGGAGGCCGCGAACGTCCGCACCGAGTTCGCCGCCTTCAAGAACGTCCAGGTGTGGCTCGCCATGGCGATGACCGTCCTCGGCTTCGGTGGCGTCTTCGCCGCCATCACCTACATCACCCCGATGATGACCGAGGTCACCGGCTACGCCGAGTCCTCCGTCACCTGGCTCCTCGTCCTCATCGGCATCGGCATGTTCCTCGGCAACCTCGTCGGCGGACGCTTCGCCGACCGCAAGCTGATGCCCATGCTCTTCGCGACCCTGGGCGCGCTCTCCCTGACCCTGCTCGCCTTCACCTTCACCGCGCACGACAAGGTCCTCGCCGCGATCACCCTCACCCTGATCGGCGCCCTCGGCTTCGCGACCGTGCCGCCGCTGCAGAAGTGGGTCCTCGACCAGGCCGCCGCCGCGCCCACCCTGGCCTCCGCCGCCAACATCGGCGCCTTCAACCTCGGCAACGCGCTCGCCGCCTGGCTCGGCGGCACGGTGATCGCCTCGGGGCTCGGCTACACCGCCCCGAACTGGGTCGGCGCCCTCCTCGCCGGTACGGCCCTGCTGCTCGCCGTCCTCGCCGCCGCCCTGGACCGGCGCACCCGGGCCGCGCGGGCCTCCTCCGGGAACCACGGCACCACGGCCGCCGACGGCACGGTCGCCGACACGGCCGCGGCCACCGGCGCCCCGACCGGTCCCGCCCGGGTGCCGGCCGGCCACCACTGAGCCGCCGGTGCCCGGGGGCCGGCCGGCCACCACTGACCCGCCGCTCCCCCACGTACCCCTCCCGCCCCACCCTCTCCCACCCCCGAGGAACGTCATGACCTCCCGCCCCACCGTCCCCACGATCACGCTCAACAACGGCGTCGAGATCCCCCAGCTCGGCTTCGGCGTCTTCCAGGTCCCCGACGAGGAGACCACCGCGGCCGTCACCCACGCCCTGGAGGCCGGCTACCGCTCCGTCGACACCGCCGCGATCTACGGCAACGAGGCCGGTGTCGGGAAGGCGCTCGCCGCCTCCGGCCTCGCCCGTGAGGAACTGTTCGTCACCACCAAGCTGTGGAACGCCGACCAGGGCTACGACAGCACGCTGAGGGCCTTCGACCGGAGCCTCGCCGCGCTCGGTCTGGACCACGTGGACCTGTACCTCATCCACTGGCCGGCCCCCGCCCGGGACCTCTACCTCGACAGCTGGCGGGCCATCGAGACGCTCGTGGCCGACGGCCGCGTCCGCGCCGCCGGCGTGTCCAACTTCCAGCCGGCGCACCTGACGCGCCTGCTCGACCACAGCGATCTCGTCCCGGCCGTCAACCAGATCGAACTGCACCCGGGCCTGCAGCAGCGCACCCTGCGCGAGCTGCACGCCGCCCACGGCATCGCCACCGAGGCCTGGAGCCCGCTCGCCCAGGGCGCCGTCCTCGCCGACCCCCTGCTCCGTGAACTCGCCGACCGCCACGACAGGTCGCCGGCCCAGGTCGTGCTGCGCTGGCACCTCCAGCTCGGGAACGTCGTCATCCCGAAGTCGGTCACCCCGGCCCGTATCAGGGAGAACCTCGACGTCTTCGGCTTCTCCCTGACCGAGGAGGAGATGGCCGCGGTCTCCGGCCTCGACGCCGACCTGCGCACCGGTCCGCACCCCGACACCCTCGACTAGTTCCAGAACCCCCATCATTCATCTGTAGATCATCGCGACCACCCAGGAGTCACCGGATGAGTTCTCTCTTCAGCCCCCTGTCCCTCAGGTCCCTGACCGTGCCCAACCGCGTGTGGATGGCCGCGATGTGCCAGTACAGCGCCGCCCCGGACGGTGACGCGGCCGGCGTTCCGACGGACTGGCACTTCGCGCACCTCGCCGCTCGGGCGACCGGCGGGACCGGTCTGATCATCACGGAGGCGACGGCCGTCGTTCCCGAGGGCCGCATCAGCCCGTACGACCTCGGCATCTGGAACGACACCCAGGTCGCCGCCTTCCGGCGCGTCACCGACTTCCTCAAGAGCCAGGGCAGCGTGCCCGGCATCCAGCTGGCCCACGCCGGGCGCAAGGCGTCGACCGAGCGCACCTGGGTGGACCGGGGCCGGCCGATCGCCCCGGACGAGCCCCACGGCTGGACGCCGGTGGGCCCCAGCGCGATCCCGTTCTCGGCGGACTCGACGACCCCCGAGGAGCTCGACCAGGAGGGCATCGACGCGCTCGTCCGGGCCTTCGCGGACGGCGCCCGGCGCGCCCTCGACGCGGGCTTCGAGGTGGCGGAGATCCACGGCGCCCACGGATATCTGATCCACCAGTTCCTCTCGCCGTACAGCAACCACCGCACCGACGGCTACGGCGGCTCCTTCGAGGGCCGCACCCGCTTCCCGCTGGAGGTCGTCGACGCCGTCCGCGCGGTGTGGCCCGACGAGCTGCCGCTGTTCTTCCGCGTCTCGGCCACGGACTGGCTCACCGAGAACCCGGAGGACGACCGGGAGGGCTGGACCCTGGACGACACCGTGCGCTTCACCAAGGAGCTGCAGGCACGCGGGGTCGACCTGCTCGACGTGTCCACGGGCGGCAATGTCCCCGACGCCAGGATCGACGTCCACCCCGGCTACCAGGTGCCCTTCGCCGAGCGGGTCCGGCGGGAGACGGACATGCCGGTGGCGGCCGTGGGCCTGATCACCGAGCCGGAGCAGGCGGAGCAGATCCTCGCCTCGGGCCGGGCCGACGCCGTGCTGCTCGGCCGCGAGCTCCTGCGCGACCCGTTCTGGGCGCGGCACGCCGCCGTGGCCCTCGGCGACGAGGTGCCCTCGCCGGTCCAGTACCACCGGGCGTAAGGCCCCCGGGAGGCATGGCCGTCTCCCGCCGTCTCCCGCCGTCTCCCCCGGCCCCGGGGCTGGGAGCGCTCTCAACGGCACGGCGCGCCGGATATCCTGGCCGGGCCGATCGACGGGCCGCCGTGCCGGCGTACGGACGCACCGGCGTACCGACGTGCCCGCAGCAGATGAGGAGCGCCCGCCTTGCCCGAGCCGAGCACGGGGTCCCGCCCCACGCTGGAAGCCGTCGCCGCCCGGGCCGGGGTCTCGCGGGCCACCGTGTCGCGGGTCGTGAACGGGGGCGCGGGGGTGCGGGAGCCGCTGGTGGAGAAGGTGCGGCGGGCGGTCGACGAGCTGGGTTACGTGCCCAACCACGCGGCGCGCACGCTGGTGACCCGGCGCAACGGGGCGGTGGCCGTGATCATCGCCGAGCCGGAGTTCCGGATCTTCTCCGATCCGTTCTTCGAGCAGCAGGTGCGGGGCATCAGCCGGGAGCTGGCCGCGCACGACTCGCAGCTCGTGCTGCTGTGGGTCGAGGGGCCCGACGACCACGAGCGGATCGCGCGGTATCTCGGGGGCGGCCATGTCGACGGGGCGCTCGCGTTCTCGCTGCACAACGACGGGGGGCTCGCCGCGCTGATCGGGCGGGCCCGGATCCCCACCGTGTTCGGCGGCCGGTCGGCCGCGGGGCGGGACGTGGCGGTGCCGTACGTCGACTGCGACAACCGGGGTGGCGCCCGGGAGGCCGTACGGCACCTGGTCGCGCTGGGGCGCCGGCGCGTGGCGCACATCGCGGGGCCCCGGGATCTGATGGCGGCGCTCGACCGGCTCGACGGCTACCACGACGTCCTGCCGGGCGCCGATCCGGCGCTGGTCGCCGACGGGGACTTCACGGCGGCGAGCGGTGCCCGCGCGATGGCCGAACTCCTCGACCGGTGCCCGGACGTGGACGGCGTCTTCGCCGCGAACGACCTGATGGCCTCGGGTGCCCTGCGGACGCTGCGGGAGCGGGGGGTCAGGGTCCCCGAGGACGTGGCGGTCGTCGGCTTCGACGACATGCCCGCGGTGGTGCGGGACACCGAGCCCGCGCTGACCACGGTGCGTCAGGACATCGAGGGCATGGGGCGGCTGATGGTGCGGCTGCTGATGCGGGTCCTGGACGAGGGCGGTGACCGTACGCCGGAGTCGATCGTCACTCCGACGGCGCTGGTCCGCCGCGCGTCCGCCTGAGACGGAGCGGGAGCCCGAGCGCGGGTCCCCGGCCCGGGAGCCCCGGCCCGCGAGACGGCTGCGGCGGGCACCGCGTCTCCGCGGTGCCCGCCGTTTCCCAGGAGGCTTCGTCGCGCGGCTTCGCCGCCGGGGCGGCTCAGCCGTACGGGATCACCAGGACGGACCGGTCCGTGCCGGTCTGGAGCCTCGACGTCCCGTTGCCGATGGCGCTCCACACCTCCAGGCGCACGGTGCCGTTGGTGAGGTTGCCGAGCGTGCCGGTCGCCGACGAAAGGCCGCGGGTCTGGGCGTACTCCTCCCAGCCGGTGAGCGGGTCGGTGGCGAAGTAGTGGTACGTCTCGGTCCGGTCGAAGGTGCCGTCGCCGGTCAGGTCGTAGCTGATCCTGGCCTGCTGGCCGAGGCCGACCGTGGTTCCGGCGTCGACCTGGAGCCGGAAGGCGGTGGAGGCGCCCGGGGTGAGGGTGCCGTTGACCCCGCGGGCCTCGTAGACGAGCGGCTTGTACGGGGTGCCGTCGTGGTTGGCGCCGTCGGCGGAGGCGATCGTGTCGGCCCCGGCCGTGCCCCCGGTGGCGGTGGTGAGGGTGCCGCCGGAGCGCAGCTGGAAGGTGTTCCCGGTCGACGGGCCGGGGTCCGGGCCGGGGTCGCCGCCCGTTCCGGTGCCGATGGCGGTCGAGCGGGCGGGCACGGTCAGGGTCCTGCCGTCGGAGAAGGTGACGGTCCGGGCGGCGGAGCCGTGGTTGTGGGCCGCGTAGGTCCGCACCGTGCCCTTGGTGAAGACGGCGGAGGTGGGCAGGTCGCCGGTGACGCCGGCGTCGGGTGCGCCGAGCGCGTCGAGCGTGCCGATCCAGTGGTAGGTGTGCGCCTTCGACTCGCCGGCCTCGGGGGTGTAGGCGGCGTGGCCCGCGTCCCACTTCACCTTCGCGGCGGCCGGGTCGGCGAGCGACTGGAACTCCCAGAGGATGTCGCGCCATTCGACGGCGGGGCCGCCGTTCTCGCGTTCCATCTCGGCGATGTTGCGGCGGATCGCGTCCTTGCGTCCGCCGAGGTGGAGGGAGCCGCCGGCGGTGACGGGCAGGACGTTGATGCCGTGGATCTCCTCGGGGTTGGCGGTCCACCAGGTGGCGTAGGCGCCGCCGCTGCCCCAGACCATGCCGACGGTGTCGTGGCCGAAGGAGGCCGGGAAGACCTGCTGGTCGGCGTCGAACCAGTACTGGGCGACGGCCTCGGCCTCGGTGGTCAGCAGATAGGTGCCGAGGTCGCGCAGCGCGGTGTCGCCGGTGGCCGAGCCCCACAGGACGAGCGCGGCGCTGAGGTTGGTGGACTCGGAGGACGACTCCTGGTTGTTGCCGGCGGCGAAGCCCTGGTGGCCGGAGGCCCAGCTGTGGCCGGCGTAGACGTCGAAGCCGCGCAGGAAGGGGAAGGCGGCGTCGGTGCGGGAGGGGTTGGCGGTGTCGCGGACCAGGGTCCTGACCATGCCGCCCCAGGCGGAGCCGGCGGCCCAGGCGGGGTCGTACTGGGCGACGATCGCGGCGGCGTAGACGTAGTAGCCGTAGTGGAAGTGGTGGTCGTTGAGCTCGGTGTCGCTGCCGTAGGAGGCGGGGTATCCGGTGAGGGTCTTCCACGCCGGGTCGTACGAGAACTCGTTGGCGCCGCCGGCGGTGAACCAGTCCTGGAGGCGGCCCTTGATCAGACCGAGGAGCTTGTCGCGGATCGCTCCCTCGCCGATCTGGTCGGCGACCGGCACGAGTTGGGCGAGCTTGCCGAGGGCCTTGCCGGTCCAGTAGGTGTCGACGGCACCGGAGAACGGGTCGGAGGCGTTCGCGGTCTCGCCCAGGTACGCCCGCAGCCGGGCGGTGTCGACGCCGTTCGTCCTCGGCAGGGCGGGCAGCACGGCGGAGGCCTTCTGGGCGGTGGTGAAGGAGGCCGCCTCGCGGACCTTCATGGTGCCGCGCGGCGAGACGTAGGTGTACGGGGTGAGGGCGTCGGTGGTGTGGAGCCACTGGTGCCGGTAGAGCGCCTGGAGGGTGCCGCGCTCGGTGCCCTCCTTGGCCTCGGTGGTGAGGGTGTAGGTGGCCCGGACGGTGCCGCCGGTGTAGCTCCAGTTCACGGTGGAGCCGGTGACGAAGCTGAAGGCGTACTTCCGGTAGGTGGCGAGCGCGCCGGTGGAGGGCAGGACGGCGACGGAGAAGTAGTCCTTGCCGCCGAGGCCGGTGGTGATGGTGCTGCCGGAGACGTTCCAGTCGGTGCCGGTGGGGGCGAAGAGGGCGTAGTGGTGTCCGGCGACGGTGATGCCGAGGACGTTGCCCTGGTCGGCGAAGACGGTGGGGGTGGTGGCGGTGGTGATCTGGGCGTTGCCGCCGGAGCCCTTGGCGTACACGAAGGGGCTGCCGTGTCCGATGGTGGTGCGCAGGGTGCGGGTGCCGTCGGACCAGTAGGGGGTGACGGTCCAGTCGGACCAGGCGTCGGCCTTGGTGTCGGGCGAGTTGAGGCCGCTGAGGCCGACGGTGAGGTCCCGCTTGTGGGGGTACTCGTACTGGCGGCCGTCGCCGACGATCTGGGGGCTCGTCGGGTAGCCGATGTCGAGGCCGGCGGCGGTGGCCTGGTAGGTGAGGGGGTGTCCGTACATGGGGGTGGAGTACGGGTTGTCGCCGTAGCGCTGGAAGGCCAGGGAGGACCACCAGTCGTTGGTGGGCACCGGCCTGCCCTGGGCGGCCGCCGTGACCTTGGGGGTGACGGGGGTGCCGGTGTGGGTGGTGGGGCCGGAGGTTCCGGCGGGGCGGCTGTCGGAGTAACTGCCGGAGCCTACGGGGACGGTGGCGGCCCCGGCCGGTGACGCGGTCGGCAGAAGTCCGACCGCGGCCAGGGCGGTGGCCAGGACCAGCACGGCGGCCGGTCGGTTGCGGGGGGCGGGCATGGGCGGCACCTCGTGTCATCACGACGGATAGGGGTGTCAGCGCGATCCGGGGCGCGAGAGCGCTCTCAGATGCCGGTGAACGTAAAACTCCTGAAACAACGGTGTCAATAGATGGAACGGCGGGGGGACTTGAGGGTGAGTCCAACCCGTTACGCCTTCGAGTCTTGACGGGACGGACACCGGGCGGGCACGCTCCAGACGCATCTTTGAGAGCGCTCTCAAACGGCGGGGCCGCCGGGCGGACGGCGCCCTCGACGCGTTCTTCTCTCCGCTCCAAACCCAAGGGAGGCTTCCCATGCCCATCGCCCGAGCCGCCAAGAGGGCCACCGTCCGTCTGGGAGCGGTCGTTCTGGCCGGGGCCCTGCTCGCCGCCTGCGGCGGGTCACCGGACGAGGCGTCGTCCGCCGGTCCGGGCGGCAAGGTGACCCTCACGGTCGACCTGTTCGGCTCCTTCGGGTACAAGGAGGCCGGCCTCTACGCGGAGTACGAGAAGCTCCACCCGAACGTCACGATCAAGCAGACCGACACCGAGGACGAGGCGGACTACTGGAAGTCGCTGCAGACCCGGCTCGCCGGCGGTGGCGGTCTCGCCGACGTCCAGGCCGTCGAGGTCGGGCGGATCGCCTCGGTCACCCAGCAGCAGGCGGACAAGTTCGAGGACCTGCGCAGATACGGCGCCGACGGGCTCAAGAACCGGTTCGCCGAGGCCAAGTGGGCCGCCGCCACCGGCCGCGACGGCGCGGTCCTGGGCCTCGGCACCGACGTCGGCCCCGAGGCCATGTGCTACCGCACCGACCTGCTGCGCAAGGCCGGGCTGCCCACCGACCGCGAGGAGCTCGCGAAGAAGTGGTCGACCTGGGAGGGCTATCTGGAGCTCGGCGAGCGGTACAAGGCCAAGGCGCCCGCGAACAGCGCCTGGCTGGACAGCGTCGGCAGCCTCTACTCGATCATGATCGGGCAGGAGAAGGAGCGCTACTACGACGCCTCCGGCGCCCTGATCTGGGAGAAGAACCCCGCCCTGAAGAAGGCCTGGGACACCTCGGTCGCGGCGGCGCGCAGCGGCCTGAGCGCCAAGCTGGACCAGTGGTCCCCGCAGTGGAACCAGGCGTTCGCCGCCGGCTCCTTCGCGACCCTCCCCTGCCCCGCCTGGATGCTCGGCTACATCAAGGGCCAGGCCGGCGACGCCGGAAAGGGCACGTGGGACATCGCCGCACTGCCGGGCGGCGCCGGCAACTGGGGCGGCTCCTACCTCTCGGTGCCGAAGGCGGCTCGGCACAAGAAGGAGGCGTACGAGCTGATCGCCTGGCTCACCGCGCCCGAGCAGCAGGCGAAGCTCTTCGAGAAGAACGGCAACTTCCCCTCGGCCACCGGCGCCATCGACAAGGTCGCCGCCGCCAAGGACCCTTACTTCTCGAACGCCCCGATCGGGAAGATCTTCGGTGACGCCGCGAAGGCCGCTCCCGTCCAGGTGCTCGGCGTCCACGACCAGAACATCGCCCAGCAGATCACCAACGCCCTGAGCGAGGTCGAACGCAAGGGAACGGCTCCCGAGAAGGCATGGGAGAACGCGAGGAAGGGCGTCGCCAACACGATCGGCTGACCCCGCGCCCCCCTTCCCCGGGCCCGCCGTGCCCCACCTCCCGCCGGGAGCCCCCGGGCCGCCGCCGTGGCGGCCCGGGGGCCCGCCAAGACCCGCCCTGCCCCGCCCCGCTCCGCTCCGGTACCGACTCACCCCCAAGGGCCGCCCGTGACCCTCGCCTCCTCCTCCGCGAAGCCGATCGCACCGCCCCGCCCGCCCCGTGCGTCCGGGCCGCCCCGCCCGCCCGTGCTCCGGCGCGCGTGGCGGAGCGTCTCCCCGTACGCGTATCTCGCCCCCTTCTTCACCCTGTTCGCCGCCTTCGGGCTGTTCCCGCTGGTGTACACGGCGTTCGTGTCGCTGTACCGGGTCGAGCTCCAGACGCCCGGCGACATGGAGTGGCGGGGCCTCGGCAACTACACGGCCCTGCTCGGCGACGCGTTCTTCTGGACCTCGCTGCGCAACACGTTCACCATCGGCGTGCTGTCGACGGTGCCGCAGCTGCTGATGGCCCTCGGCCTCGCCCATCTGCTCAACTACAAGCTGCGCGGGCGCACTTTCTTCCGCACCGCGATGCTGCTGCCGTACGCGACCTCCGTCGCCGCCGCCACCCTCGTCTTCGCGCAGCTCTTCGGCCGCGACTTCGGGCTCGTCAACTACGTGCTCGGGCTGGTCGGCGTCGGGCCGGTCGACTGGCAGAACGGCACGGTGGCCTCGCAGATCGCCGTCTCCAGCATCGTCGTGTGGCGCTGGACGGGCTACAACGCGCTGATCTACCTGGCCGGCATGCAGTCCATCCCGCACGAGCTGTACGAGGCGGCCGAGATGGACGGGGCGTCCAAGTGGCGGCAGTTCCTCCATGTCACGCTGCCGGGTCTGCGGCCCACGATCGTCTTCACGGTCGTGGTCTCCACGATCGGCGCCACCCAGCTCTTCGGCGAGCCGCTGCTCTTCGAGGGATCGGTCTCCGGCGGCATCTCCCACCAGTACCAGACGCTCGGGCTCTATCTGTACGAGCAGGGCTGGGGCTTCTTCCACCTGGGCCGGGCGGCGGCCATCGCCTGGGTGATGTTCCTGATGATCCTGCTCCTGGTCGGGGCCAACGCCCTGATCGCCCGCCGCCGTACCCGTAAGGAGGCCGGCCGATGACCACCTCGCTCGCCGATCCGCCGGTCACGCGCCCGGCCCCCGGGGCGCCCGCCACCGGGCGCGGGCGCCGCCGCTCGCGCGCCGGGCGCACGATGCGGGGCGGGAAGCTCGCGTACGCGCTCCTCACCCTCGCCGTGCTCGTCTCGGCGTTCCCCTTCTACTGGACGATCGTCGCCGCCAGCCGCTCCAACGCCGAGCTGGCCCAGGTGCCGCCCGCGCTGCTGCCCGGCCGCAGCCTGATCCGGAACTTCGAGGCGGTGATGGAGGAGGCCGACATCGGCAAGGCCCTGCTGAACTCCTTCATCGTGTCCGGCTCGATCACGCTGGGCACCGTGCTGTGCTGCACGCTCGCCGGGTTCGCCTTCGCCAAGCTGCGGTTCCGTGGCCGGGGCGCCCTGCTCGCCGTCACGGTGGGCACGATGATGATCCCGCCGCAGCTGGGCGTGATCCCGCTGTTCATGCTGATCGCCGAACTCCAGTGGGCGGGCCGGCTCCAGGCGGTGATCCTGCCGGGTCTGGTGTCCGCGTTCGGTGTGTTCTTCATGCGGCAGTACCTGGTGCAGTCCCTGCCGGACGAGCTGATCGAGGCGGCCCGGGTCGACGGCGCCTCGACGGGCCGGATCTTCTGGTCGATCGTGGTGCCCGTCGCCCGGCCCGGCATGGCCGTACTCGGCCTGCTGACCTTCATGGCGTCCTGGAACGACTTCTTCTGGCCCATCGTCGCCCTCACCTCCTCCGAGCCCACCGTCCAGGTCGCGCTGCGCCAGCTGGGCGGCGGCTACGTCAACGACCAGTCCGTGATCATGGCGGGCACCCTGCTCGGCACCCTTCCGGTGCTGCTGGTCTTCGGCCTCCTCGGCCGGCAGATCGTCGGCGGCATCATGCAGGGCGCGGTCAAGGGCTGAGCCGGGCCCGCCGGCCTCCTCGGCCCCGGCCCCGGCCCCGGCCGGGTGCCTCGCCTCTCCGCCGTCCTGCCCTCCCCGCCGTCCCGCACTCCTCTCCTCCCCGCCGTTCCACCCTCCTCGCCTCCCCGTCGTCTCACTCCTGGGAGTTCCCGCCTCATGACCGCGCTCGACCCCCGCCCCCGCACCACGACCCCGCTCCGGTTCCCGGCCGGCTTCCGCTGGGGCACCGCCACCGCCGCGTACCAGATCGAGGGAGCCGCCGCCGAACACGGCCGCACCCCCTCCATCTGGGACACCTTCAGCCGCGTCCCGGGCAAGGTCCGCAACGGGGACACCGGCGACATCGCCGCCGACCACTACCACCGCGTGAGCGAGGACATCGCGCTCATGCGCCGGCTCGGGGTGACCGACTACCGCTTCTCCGTCTCCTGGCCCCGGGTGCAGCCCACCGGGCGCGGGCCGGCCGTGCGCCAGGGCCTCGACTTCTACCGACGGCTCACCGACGAACTGCGCGAGGCCGGCATCCGGCCCGTGGCCACCCTCTACCACTGGGATCTGCCGCAGGAACTGGAGGACGCCGGCGGCTGGCCCGAGCGCGAGACGGCACGGCGCTTCGGCGAGTACGCGGCCCTCATGGCCGAGGCGCTCGGCGACCGCGTGGCGACCTGGACCACCCTGAACGAGCCGTGGTGCGCCGCCTTCCTCGGCTACGGGAGCGGGGTGCACGCGCCCGGCCGCACCAGCGCCCTCGCCTCCCTGCGCGCCGCCCATCACTTCAACCTGGCCCACGGTCTTGCGACCCGGGCGCTGCGCGCCGCCCTGCCCGCGGGGTCCGAGGTCTCGCTGACCCTCAACCTCCACGCGGTGCGCCCGCACACGCAGGCGCCCGAGGACCTGGACGCGGCCCGCCGGATCGACGCGGTCGGCAACCGCGTCTTCCTCGACCCGGTCTTCCACGGCACCCTGCCCGAGGACCTGGTCCGGGACACCGCCCCGGTCACGGACTGGTCGTTCGTACGGGACGGGGACCTCCGGACCGCGTCGGCACCGATCGACTCGCTGGGCATCAACTACTACTCCCCCACCGTGGTCGCCGCCGGGTCCTCGCCGGCGCCGTCGCCGTGGGCGGGCGCCGAGCGGCACGTGCGCTTCCTTCCGGCACCGGGGCCGCGCACGGCGATGGACTGGCCGGTCGACGCGAACGGGCTGCACGAGCTGCTCGTCCGGCTGCGCGACGACCTGCCCGGCGTTCCCCTGGTGATCACCGAGAACGGCGCCGCGTACGACGACTACGCCGATCCGGAGGGCCAGGTGAAGGACCCCGAGCGGGTGGCGTATCTGCGCGCGCACCTGGCGGCGGTCCACCGGGCGATCGAGGACGGCGCCGACGTCCGCGGTTACTTCCTCTGGTCGCTGCTCGACAACTTCGAGTGGGCGTACGGCTACAGCAAGCGGTTCGGCATCGTCCACGTCGACTTCGCCACCCAGCGGCGGACGTTCAAGGACAGCGCCCACTGGTACGCGGGGGTCATCGCGCGCGGGGGTCTGGAGGCGTAGCCGGGGGCCCGGCGGGCGGCGCGGCGAGGGGCGCGGACAGCGGCGCGTCGGGCGGCGCGTCGGGCAGCGCGGTGAAGGGCGCGGCGGGCGGTGAAGCGGACGGCGCGGCGAGCGGCGCGGACAGCAGGGCCGTCAGGAGCGCGGCCGGGTCGGTGCCGCTCGGCAGGTCGCTGACCTGGCCGTCGCCCACCTCCACCACCCGCCAGGCGCCGCCCTCGGCGAGGCGCGCCAGGTCGGTGGTGACGAAGCGGCAGCCGAGGGCCCGGACCAGGGGGCGGACCGCCGACAGGTCCGGGGCGGGCCGCACGTCCGGTGTGTCCGGGTGCGGGCCGACGAGGACCGGCTCGCCGTCGAGCCACCAGACACGGGCCTCCTCGGCCCGGTCGGCCGCGCCGCGCACGTACCGCTCGAAGCGGCGCAGCACCACCCCGCCGGCCAGGTCGTCGCCCTGCAGCTCGACGAAGCGTCCGACCACCCGGCGCAGGCCCTCGGTGTCGGCGAGGTCCGGTACGAAGCAGGCCTGTGCCCACTCGTGCTTGCGGGACTTCACGTAGTCCTTGACGATCGCCGGGCCGCGTCCGCCGAGCTCCCCGGCCGCCTGCTTCAGCTCCGTGTCGCCCGGCATGCCGCCGCCGGGAATCCAGCGGCTGCGCGGGGTGACGGCGGCGAAGGCCGCGTACCAGCCGGGAAGTTCGTGGGCCTGCCGGTAGGCGGCGGACGGGGTGAGCAGGGTCCGGCCGCGGGCGGCGAGGGCGGTTTCCAGGGCCGCGTACGCCGTCGGCGGCAGCATCCAGCCCCGGTACCAGAGAGGGCCGCCGTCCGCCGGCACCCGGCGGACGGCCTCCCGGGCGCGTCCGGCGAGCAGCGCGTCGTGGTCGACGACGGCGGGAGTGCCACCGAGTTCCCCGGCGCGGCGCGCTTCCGCCGCGTAGTGCGGGTCGGGCCGGTGCGGTGCGAGCGGGTCGGCGGGGAACAGCAGGGCGGGAAGCGGCATGCGGTGCACGGTAGCCGACGGGGGCGGGGCGGCGCGTCGGCCGGTCGACGGGCGGTTGGCGACTCAAGGCCGCCGGACGACGGCCGGACGACGGCCGGACGACGGCCGGATGGATCCACTCGTTCCGGCGGTTTGGCCGAACTGTGCGTAGACCGGATAGATGCCTGAGGCATGTAGTGGAGACGGCACCACCGTAGAAGCCGAAGCTCAGCCGTCTGCGAGGACCGGACATGACCGAAGCCGTGGCCTTCCCCCAGAACCGGACCTGCCCCTACCACCCGCCGACCGCCTACGACTCCCTGCGCGAGGAACGCCCGTTGTCGCGCGTCACCCTCTGGGACGGACGCCAGGTGTGGTTCGTCACCGGACACCAGGCCGCCCGGACCCTCCTCGCGGACCAGCGGCTGTCCACCGACTCCACCCGGGAGGACTTCCCGCTGCCGACCGAGCGGGCCGCACGCGTGCGCCGCCGCCGCCGGGCCGCGCTGCTCGGCTGGGACGATCCCGAACACAACGCCCAGCGGAGGATGCTGATCCCGAGCTTCTCGCTCCGGCGCACGGAGAGCCTGCGACCGCGCATCCAGGCGACCGTGGACCGGCTGCTCGACGCCATCGAGGAGACGGGACCCCCGGCGGAGCTGGTCGGCGCGTTCGCCCTGCCGGTGCCGTCGATCGTGATCTGCGACCTGCTCGGCGTGCCGTACGAGGACCACGACTTCTTCGAGGAGCAGTCCCGCCGGCTGCTGCGCGGCCCCACCGGCGCGGACACGGAGGAGGCCCTCGCCCGCCTGGAGGACTACCTGGGCGATCTGATCGACCGCAAGCGGGCCGAGCCGGGCGAGGGGGTGCTCGACGACCTGGTGGCCCGGCGGCCCGAGGACGGCGTACCCGACCGCGAGGAGCTGGTCGAGCTGGCGACGATCCTGTTGGTCGCGGGGCACGAGACCACGGCCAACATGATCTCCCTGGGGACGTACACGTTGCTGCGCCATCCCGAGCGGCTCGCGGAGCTGCGGGCCGATCCCGCCCTGCTGCCCACGGCGGTGGAGGAGCTGCTGCGCTTCCTGTCGATCGCGGACGGGATGCTGAGGGTCGCGCGCGAGGACGTGGAGGTCGGCGGTGCGGTGATCCGGGCGGGTGAGGGCGTCGTCTTCGCCACGTCCGTCATCAACCGGGACGGCGCGGTCTACGCCGATCCGGACACGCTCGACTGGTCCCGGCCCGCGCGGCACCACGTGGCGTTCGGCTTCGGCATCCACCAGTGCCTGGGGCAGAACCTGGCCCGTGCCGAGCTGGAGATCGCACTCGGGACGCTGCTGCGCAGGCTGCCCGGACTGCGACTCGCCGTGCCCGCCGAGGAGGTCCCCTTCAAGCCCGGGGACACGATCCAGGGCATGCTCGAACTCCCCGTCACCTGGTGAGAGGAAACCGGCCGATGCGCATCCTTCTCGACACGGACGTCTGTATCGGCGCCGGGCAGTGCGCCCTGGTCGCGCCCGACGTCTTCACCCAGGACGACGACGGCTTCGGCACCGTCGTCCCGGGCGGCGAGGACGGCGGGGGCGGTGGGGACGGGCCGCTGGTCCGCGAGGCGGCCCGCGCCTGCCCCGTACAGGCGATCACGCTCGACGCGTAGGCGTTGCCCCCGGCGCGTAGGCGTTGCCCCCGGCGCCCCGTTGCCCCGGCGTCCGGCGCCGGGGCACGATCGGGTCGTGTTCGAGGTGCTGCCCGGGGTGGGGCTCGTGTTGCCGCGTGGTGCGGGCGTGCTGCGGTTCGGCATGCCCGAGCGCGAGGCCCAGTGGGCCGTCGCGACGCTGGCGGACGTGCGCGGAACCTGGGTGTGCGGCGCCGGGTGGTCCTTCTCGGCCTCGTACGAGGGCCTGGAACTGCTCGTGTGCGGTGACACGGCCGACCGCTGGGGCCGGGCGGAGCACACGGTCAGCGGCCTGGCGACGGTCCGTCTCGGCCGGTACGGCGGGGCGGCGACGGAGCCCTCCGCCGTACCGGTGACGCTCCGGGACGTGGACGTGTTCGGCCACCCGGCGAGGGAGGTGCTCGACGTCCTGACATCGGACCCGCACCCCACGGTGAGCCTGCCGCACGCGCCCGCACACGCACACGCACACGCACCGGCCGGATATCTGACGGAGATACGGCTCTCGGCCGGCTGAGTGCCGCGACCGGGATACTCGATCCGGGCGGCCCTGGTCCCGCGGATCACGCGCGCACTAGGGTGCGACGATGGACCCAGTGACCGACGCACCGGTGCACCGTGTCCGGGCCGAGACCCCCGCCCGGACGAACGACTACGACGGATTCGCCGAGGCGTACGCGGCGAAGACCGAGAACAACCTCGTCAACGCCCACTACGAGCGGCCCGCGATGCGGGCCCTCGCCGGGGACGTGGCCGGCCGGCGCGTCCTGGACGCCGGGTGCGGCTCGGGCCCCCTGTCCGCGGCGCTGCGCGAGCGCGGCGCGGTCGTCACGGGCCTCGACGCCAGCGCCGCGATGCTGGCGCTGGCCAGGCGACGGCTCGGCGCGGACGTGGACCTGCGCCTGGGGGATCTGGGCGAGCCCCTGCCGTTCGCCGACAGCGTGTTCGACGACGTGGTCGCGTCCCTGGTGCTGCACTACCTGGAGGACTGGGGGCCGGCGCTGGCCGAGCTGCGGCGGGTGCTCCGGCCCGGCGGCCGGCTCATCGCCTCGGTGGAACATCCCATCGTGGCCTACGAGTTCACGGATCCGCGGCCCGACTACTTCGCGACCACCAGCTACGGCTTCGACTGGAGCTTCGGTGAGCGGTCCGTTCCGATGAGATTCTGGCGCAGGCCGCTGCACGCGATGACCGACGCCTTCACCGCCGCCGGTTTCCGGCTTTCCGCTCTCAGCGAGCCGCGGCCCGACCCGGCCGCACGGGAGCTGTTCCCCGACGGCTTCCACGACCTCGCTACCAAGCCCTGCTTCCTCTTCTTCGTCCTCGAGGTGCCGGCGGCGGCTCCGGACGCGGTCGCGTAGCCGTCGGACGGGAGGCGCCGAGCCCCCGGGAGGCTGCTCCCGGGGGCTCGGCGTGCGTCGGGCGGGCTGCCCGGAAGGCGGCCTAGAAGGTCAGGTTCCAGGCGTCGATGCGGCCCGTGTCCTGGGAGGCGATGTCCTGGACGCGGAGCTTCCAGGTGCCGTTCGCCGGCTCGGCGGAGGCGTTCACCGCGTAGGTCTTGGCGACGTCGTCGGTGCTGTCGCTGTTGGTGAAGTCCTCCAGCGGGTAGACCGTGCCGTCCGGGGCGACGAGGGAGAGCACCAGGTCACCGCGGTAGGTGTGCTTGATGTCGACGCCGACCTTGAGCGTCGACGGGGCGTTGCCGGTGACCCCGGAGACGGTGATCGGGCTCTCGACCGTCGCGTTGTCGACGATGGTGACGTCCGCGAGGTTCTCGAAGTACGGGCCGGTGGGCGGCGGGGTCGCGCCGCCGACCGCCTTGAGCGCGTCGACCTGGCCCTCGCCGAAGAAGCCGTTCTTGGCCGTGGTGCCCGTGCAGCGGCTGTCGGAGGGGCAGGCCTTGTCGGTGGCCTGCGTCGCGAGGGCGGCGCGGATGTCCGCCGGGGTGTAGGAGGGGTTCACGCTCGCGAGGAGGGCGGCGACGCCGGCGACGTGCGGGGAGGCCATCGACGTACCGCTCATGGAGCCGTACTTGCCGCCCGGCAGCGTGGAGTAGACGCCGCTGGCACCGTCGCCGCCCGGCGCGGCGATGTCGATGATGCCGTTGCCGAAGTTGGAGTACGAGGCCTTGGCACCGCCGTTGGCCTGTGCGGAGACCGTCACGACGCCCGGCAGCTCGGTCGGGATGTCGATGCAGGCGTTGGTGATGGTGCGGGTGACCGGCGTCGAGTCGTTGGGGCTCTCGGTGTCGGTCGTCTTGTTGGCCAGGTCGTAGTTGGCGTTGCCGGCCGCGGCGACCTGCAGCGAGCCCTTGGACTCGGCGTACGCCTGGGCGCGGCGGACGCCCTCGATGATGGCGGCCTGGTCGACGTTGTCGGGGCAGTTGAACTGCCACGGGTCGGTGTAATAGCTGTTGTTGGTGACCTTGAAGCCGTGGTCGCCCGCCCACATGAACCCGCAGATGGTGTTCTCCGCGAAGAACAGGCTGGTGGACGGCTCGGCGATGCGCACGGAGGAGATCTTCACTCCGGGGGCGACGCCGATGACTCCCTTGCCGTTCTTCGCGGCGGCGATCGTGCCCGCGACGTGGGTGCCGTGGGTGCCGACGTCGCGCCAGGCACCGGCGCGCGTGTCGGCCTTGCCGTAGGCGCAGGAGACGGAGTCCGCGGCGTTGAAGTTGGGCGCGATGTCCTGGTGCCGGTCGTCGACTCCGGTGTCCAGGACGCCGACCTTGACCGCGGCCGAGCCGGTGGTGACGGCCCAGGCCTGGTCGGCCTTGATCTGCGTCATGTCCCAGCGGTTGGTCTCATTCAGGGTCGTCGTGGACTGCGACGGGGTCGCCGGAAGCGCCGGGTTGTACGCGTCGGCCGGCACGTCGGAGGTGCGGGTCGCGCCGACCTGCTGGACCCCGGAAACGCCGCGCATCGTGGCGGCGAAGGAGGTGGAGGCGGAGTGGGCGACGATGACGCCGATGGCGTCGTAGGCGGCGAAGACGGTGCCGCCGTGGGAGGCGACGGCGTTGCGGACGGCCGTGGTGTCACCGGGCGTGGTGATGACCAGGTACGCGCGCGTACCGGCGGCCCAGGCGGCCGTGCCGGCCCGCGTACCGGCCGCGGACTTCGCCGGCGCCTGCGCGGCCGGGGCGGTACGGGCTCCCTGGGCCGCCTTCGCCGCCGTCTCCACGGGCAGGACCCGCGCCTGGGCGGGGGCGGTGAGGGCGACGGTGGCGCCGACGACGACGGCGGCCGCGACCGGCAGTCTCAGCCGGCTCGATATGTGGGAAAACAATGCGTCCTCCGATGGCCCGGAGGAGCTGGTGGCACCGGCCGGGCCCTGTGATGTGTGGGGTGGACGCAAGATCCCAGGACGCCGGTACCGGAGGGAAGGATTCTGTCCGTCCTCTCCCTTTCCGTTACCCATTGTTGATCTGACGGCACGCCATGTCGGGGGACGAACGAGGTCAGGTGGGGCATTGCCGCCACCCGCCGTCCGTGACGGCTCGTCAGGTCCGCGTCGGCGTGGTTTTCCCCCTCCGGTGGGAGCGGGCGCGGTCGACGGCGGTGAGGAGCGCCGCGGCGGCGGCGAGGACGGCGCTGGTCCACACGGCGGTGACGGGGGCGCCGGTCCGGCCGGTCGCGGCGGCGGCGAGGAGCGGGCCCGCGAAGGCGCCCGTGTTCAGTCCGACGGTGGCGAACGCGCCGGCCAGCACCGGGGCGCCGGACGCGAGGCGCAGGACGCGGCTGACGAGGGCGGTGCCGAGGCCGAAGGACAGCGCGCCCTGGACGGCCGCGAGGAGGAAGAGCGTCACGGGATGGACCGCCGTCAGCGCGAGCAGCACCCAGCCGGCGGTGAGCGCCCCGAACGCGCGGCGGCCGTACCGGAGCGCCGCACCCGGCCCCGCTCCCGGCGCCATGCGGCCGGCGGCGGTGACCCCCAGGAACGCGCCCGCGCCGAACGCGGCGAGCAGCCCGGGGACCGCTCCGGAGGGCAGGCGGGCGACGTCCTCGGCGACGACCGCGAGGAAGGCGAAGGTCGCGAAGGTGGCACCGTTGACCAGGGCGGCGACCCCGAGGGCCGTCCGCAGCGGGCGGGACGCCAGCACGCCGAGGTCACGTCGCACGGAGACGTCGGGGCGGGGCGGCGTGTCAGGGTGGGTCGAGGCGTCGGGGCGGGGCGGGGCGTCGGGGCCGGGCGCCGCATCGGGGCCGGTCGCCGCGTCGGGGTGGGTCGAGACCTCGGGACGGGCGGCCGCGTCGGGGGTGGGCGCCGCATCGGGGATGGGCGGGCCGTCCGGCGTCGCGGCGGCGGGCGAGCGCAGGACGAGCGCGAGCGCGGGCAGACACAGGGCGGCGACGGACCAGAACGCCGAGCGCCAGCCGTACGTCTCGCCGAGCAGCGCTCCGGCCGGCACACCGACGACGCAGGCGAGGGTCACGCCCGACAACAGGACGGCGGTCGCCCGCGCCCGGCGGGGCGGCTCGACGAGACCGGCGGCGAAGGGCAGGGCGACCGCGAGGAAACCGGCGTTGACGACGGCGGCGACGACACGGGTCGCGAAGAGCACGACGAAGTCCGTCGCGAGCGCGCCGACCACGTGGACGAGGACGAAGGCCGCGAGGAAGCCGGCGAGAGCGGGGCGGCGCGGCCATCGGGCGCTCAGGGCGGCCGTCAGGGGCGCGCCGACGATCATCCCGATCGCGTACGCGGAGGTGAGGCCGCCGGCGGCGGCGGTGGAGACGTGGAGGTCGTGGGCGAGGTCCGGGACGAGCCCGGACAGCATGAACTCGGAGGTGCCCTGGGCGAAAACGGCAAGCCCCAGGACATGAAGGAAGACGGGCAAGGACGTGACTCCGGCGTCGAGAGAGGCGGACGGGGAGGTCCGCGTACCGGCCGACGCACTGCGTCACCCTCACACGGACCCGCGGGCGCGTCCGGTCACTCGCAGCGGAGGGCGGCCGGGAAAGCTTCCGCTTCCGGCTCAGCGCACGGCCCGCCGCCGGGTGACCGGCGGCTCCGTTCTCTCCGACTCGGGGCTGGAGCTCGTCATGCGGGGCACCTTACGGGGAGCGTCCCGGGGCGGCAACGGAATTTCGCCGACCGGGCGTTCGCACCGGGGGCGGGCCGGGCCTTCGCGCCGGGCGTTCGCGCCGCGTGTCCGCACCGGGCGTTCGCGCCGCGTGTCCGCCGCCGGGACCGCCAGGCGTTCGCGCCGGGGCTGCCAGGCATCCGCGCCGGTTGTTCGCGCCGCGTGTCCGCCGCCGGGACGGGCCGCCGCGCCCCTCCCCCGTACCGATCAATCAGCCGCCGCGCCGACCTCCGCCAGTTCCTTCATCGCCGCCGCCACCGACTCCTCGGTGGCGGGCAGCAGCGGCAGCCGTACGTCGGGGGTGGGGATGCGGCCCTGGGCGTGCAGGACGCCCTTGACGACGGCCGGGTTGGGCTCGGCGAACAGGCGGCCGGAGAGGCGGGCGAGGCGGTGTCCGAGGGCGCGGGCCCGGGAGGTGTCCCCCGCCCGCCAGGCGTCGGCGAGCGCGGCGAAGCGGTCGGTGGCCAGGTGGGCCGAGGCGAGGATGCCGCCGGTGGCGCCGAGGGCGAGCAGGGGCGAGACGAAGGCGTCGTCGCCCGCGAGGACGGCGAAGCCGGCCGGCGGGTCGCCGAGCAGGGCGACGGTGTCCTGGTCGATGCCGCCGACGGCGTGCTTGACGCCGACGACGCCCGGGAGTCCGCCGAGGGTGCGCAGGGTCGCGGCGTCGAGCGGGCGGCCGGTGCGGTACGGGATGTGGTAGACGACCAGCGGTACGGGGCTGTCGGCGGCGAGCCGTGCGAAGTGGGCGACCACCCCGTCCTGGGAGGGCCGTACGAAGGCGGGCACGGTCACGAGGGCTGCCCGGATCTCCGGCCACCCGCTCAGCGCGGCGAGTTCGCGGGCCGCGGTGGCGGTCGCGCCACTGCCCGCGCCGACGACGAGCTGGGCCTCGCGGGCCCGGCAGACCCGGGCGCAGGTGTCGACGACGGAGCGGCGTTCGTCGGGGTCGAGCGCGCCGGCCTCGCCGGTGGTGCCGAGCGCGACGAGCCCGGCGGCGCCGTCGTCGAGCAGGGAGTGCGCGAGTCCTTCCAGGGCGTCGAGGTCGGGGCGGCCGTCGCGCGCGAAGGGGGTGACGAGGGGGACGTGGATCCCGTACGGGGTGAAGTGCTGTGCCATGTCGTCGAGGGTGCTCGCCACCGTACCCTCAGGTCCAGTTCGCGTTTTTGAGGCGAACCGTAAGCTGAGCTGATGCTCGATGTACGACGTCTGCGCCTGCTGCGCGAACTGGCCCTGCGCGGCACCATCGCCGCCGTCGCGGAGGCCCTGTCCTTCACCCCGTCGGCCGTCTCGCAGCAACTGGCCACCCTGGAACGGGAGGCGGGGGTGGCCCTGCTCGAACGGTCCGGGCGCGGGGTGCGGCTGACCCCGGCCGGGCAGAAGCTGGTGCGGCACGCGGAGGCGGTGCTCGAACGTCTGGAGCGGGCGGCGGCGGAGCTGGCCGAGGCGCGGCACGGCCCGGCGGGGCCGCTGCGGATCGGCGCCTTCCCCACCGCGACCCGCGCGATCGTGCCGGAGGCGCTGATGCTGCTGGCCGCCCGGCATCCGGCGCTCGAGCCGATGGTGTCGGAGACGGATCCGGCCGGGGCGGCGCACGCGTTGCGCGCGGGTGACCTGGACGTGGCGTTGATCCACGACTACGACCTGGTGCCGGCGCCGCTCGAACCGGGGCTGGCGGCCGAGGCGTTGTGCGAGGAGGAGATGTATCTGGCCGCGCCGTCGCCCGCGCCCGCCGGGCTCGGCGGTCTCGCGCTGCTCGCCCACTGGCGGGACGCGCCCTGGATCATGGCGGCCCCGGACACGCTGTGCCGGGCGGTGACGGAACAGATGTGCGGGGCCGCGGGGTTCGTGCCGCGGGTGCGCCACCAGGTGGACGCGTTCGCGACGGTCCTGGCCTTCGTCGGTGTCGGCCAGGGCGTGGCCGTCGTACCGCAGCTGGGGGCGACGGATCCGCCGCCCGGGGTGTGCCTGACGGCGTTGCCGGTCCGTCGCCGCACGCGGATCGCCTTCCGGCGCGGCGCGGGCCCGCATCCGGCGATCGCGGCGCTGACGCGGGCGCTGCGGGAGTCCGTACCCGGGCGTCTCGGCGCCCCTTGAGCACGCACCCGCCTTCAGCACGCACCAGCGGGGACCTTAAAGAGAATGATTTTCATTCTGCTAAGGTCGGGGCATCACCGCACCCCGCTCCCTTTGAGGACCCCTCGTGTCTCGCCTGCCCGGAAACACCCCCTTCGCCCGTCGCGGCCTGCTCGCCGCCGTCGCCGTCACCGCCGCCTCGGCCCTGGTCGGCGGCTGCTTCGCCGGCAATAACGCTCCGAGCGGAAAAGGGGGCGAGGACGCGAACGGCGGGCGCATCCGGGTCGCCATGATGCAGCCGCCGCGCTCCGGCCTCTCGCCGCTCTCGGACGACGCCTTCAAACTGTCGCGCTGGTCCACCGCCGAGACACTGGTCCGGCTCGACCCCGACGGCAACGCCGTCCCCTCGCTCGCCACCGGCTGGCGGCAGCAGGGACGGACCTGGACCTTCACCCTGCGCGGCGGTGTCACCTTCCACGACGGCAGCCCGCTCACCCCCGCCGACGTCGTCCGTTCCCTCACCGCCGCCGCGAAGGCCTCCCCCAAGCCGCGCATCCTCGACGGGGTCGAGCTCACCGCCCGGGCGGCCGGACCCCGTACGGTCACCGTCACCACCGCCCAGACCGACCCCCTCGTACCGCAGCGGCTCAGCTCGCCGCAGCTGTCGGTCCTGGCCGCCAAGGCGTACCGGGGGAAGACCGTCGACCCGGTCGGCGCCGGCACCGGACCGTTCGTGCTCGTGCGCGCCGACGGCACCGCGTCGGCCACCCTCGACCGTTACGACCGCTACTGGGGCGGCCGCGCGAAGGCCCCGGGCATCGACGTGCGTTACGTGCCCGACGGCACCGCCCGGGCCGCCGCCCTGCGCAGCGGCGAGGCCGACATCGTCGAGGCGGTCCCGGTCTCGCAGGCCGGTCTCGTCGACCAGAAGCTGATCACCGAGGTCCCCATGCCCCGGACCAACACCCTCTATCTGAACACCCGGCGCGGCCCCTTCCGCGACCCGGCCCTTCGGGCCGCCGCCCGGGAGGCCGTCGACGCCCGCACCCTCGTCTCCGGTGTCTACGAGGGCCGCGCGGACATCGCCGGCGGCCTGCTCGGACCGGCGCTGCCGTGGGCGGCGAAGCTGCGTACCCCCGTACGGCACACCGCCCCGGCCACCCCGAAGGGCGCGACGATCACCATCGGCACCTTCACCGACCGCGCCGAGCTGCCCGAGGTCGCCCAGCTCCTCCAGCAACAGCTGCGCAAGGCGGGCTTCCGGGTCGAGCTGGACGTGCGCGAGTACGCGCACATCGAAGCCGACGCCCTGGCGGGGAAGTTCGACGCCTTCGTCCTGTCCCGGGCCACCGTGCTCGACTCCGGCGATCCGGCCGCCTACCTGTACAGCGACTTCGCCGGCGACGGCTCCTTCAACATCTCCCAGCTCGCCGACCCCGCCGTCGACTCCGCGCTCACCACCGCCTCGACGACGGCCGCGGGCGACGCCCGCAGGCGGGCCGTCGTCGCCGCGGAGGCCGCCGTGCTCGCCACCGACGCGGCCGTGCCGCTGCTGCACGAGCGGGTGATCCAGGGCGACGCCGCGCGTGTCGTCGGCGCCGCGCACGACCCGCGCGAGCGCGAACTGGTCACCGTCCACACCCACGTACGGTGACGCCGCCCGTCCTTCCCGCCACGCCCGACCGTACGACGAGGACCTGGGTGTCCGCGCGGGCGCGGGCGACGCGGACGGTCCGTCCTGCGGCCGTACGGGCCGGGGCCGCCCGGCTGTTCGCGCTGGCCGCCGTCGTGACGGCGGTCGGACTGCTGCCCTGGCTGTCCGGCAGGGACCCGGCGCTCGCCCTGTTGCGCGCCCGGTCCGCCGAGCAGGCCCCCACGCCCGAGGCGCTCGCCGCCATCCGGGCCGATCTCGGCCTGGACGCGGGCCCGGCGGGCCTGCTCGGCCACTGGTTCGCGCGGCTGCTCCACGGCGACCTCGGGGTGTCGTGGGTGTCGGGCGCCGAGGTGCTGCCGTCGGTGACGGCCGGACTCGGCGTGTCCCTGACCCTGATGGGCGCGGCCCTGGCGGTCGCCGTGCTCGTCGGGACGCTGCTCGCCGCCCCCGTCCTGCTCCGGGGCCGGGCCACGGCCGGGACGGTGGCGGCGGTGCTCGCGGCGCTGCCCGAGTTCCTGCTCTCCCTCGTCCTGCTGCTCGTCGCCGGGGTGTGGCTGGGGTGGCTGCCCACCTCCGGCTGGGCGGGGCCGGCCCATCTGGTGCTGCCCGCCCTCGCCCTCGGGATTCCGGCGGGCGCGCTGCTCGGCCGGCTGGTCGCCGACGCGCTCCCGGCCGTCCTCGACGAGCGCTGGGTGGAGCTGTGGCGCGGCGCCGGGACCGGCCGGGGGCGGATCACCGCCGCGGCGCTGCGCCGGGCACTGCCCGCGCTCACCGGCCAGTTCGGCATGGTCGCCGTGGGTCTGACCGGCGGCGCGGTGGCCGTGGAGACGGTGTTCGCCGTGCCGGGAATCGGCCGTACAGCGCTGGGCGCGGCCACCTCGCAGGACCTGCCGCTGCTCCAGGGCTGCGTCCTCGCCCTGCTCGCGCTCGGTCTGCTCGCCGGCGCGGCGGCGGCACTGATCGGGCGGCGGCTGCTCGGTCCGGCGCTGCGGGAGGCCGGGCTCGGTCTGCCGCAGCCGCGCACCCGGCGGATCCCGCTCGCCGTGCCGCTGGCCCTGGCCGCGGCCCTGGCCGGGGTGATCGGCTGGGGGCTGCTGCGCGATCCGTACGCGGTGGATCTGACGGCGCGGCTCGCCGCGCCGTCCGCGGCGCATCCGCTCGGTGCGGACGCGCTCGGCCGTGACGTGCTCGCCCGACTCGGTCACGGCGCGGCGGCCACCGTCGGCACGGCCCTCGCCGTGACGTTCCTGAGCTGGCTCACCGCGCTCGTGCTGGGCTTCGTCCCGGGCGTCGCGGCCGGGCTCGCGGACGTCGCGAACGCCCTGCCGCCGGTGCTCACCGGCCTGCTCGTCGCGGCGGTCACCGGTCCGAGCGGCGGGGCGGCGGCCCTCGCCGTGACCCTGGTGTCCTGGCCGCCGCTGGCCGCGCACGCGGCGGCGCTGGTGCGGGAGACGCGGGCCTCGCGGTTCCTGGTGGCGCAGCGGGCGATCGGCGCGGGACCGCTGTGGGTCTGGACCCGGCACGTCCTGCCGACGGTGGCGGGGCCGGTCGCCCGGCACGCCGTGCTGCGGTTGCCCGGCATCGCGCTCGCCCTGGCGTCGCTCGGCTTCCTCGGGCTCGGGGCGCGCCCCCCGGCGCCCGAATGGGGGCTGCTGCTCGACGAGTCGGCCGACTACGTCGAGCGCGCGCCGGTCGCCGCGCTCGCCCCGGCGGTGGCGCTGGCGCTGCTCGCCGCGCTCGCGGTGTGCCTGTCGTCGCGCGGCGCGACCCCGGCCCGCCGCGCCCCGCGCGCCCCGCGCGCCCGGGGCGGCTTCCGCCCCGGCCTGCGTATCCGGCTCCCTCTGTGCCTCCGTCTACGTCTTCTCCTTCGTTCCGTCGTCGCACCGAGGAAGGACCGGCCCGTTGCCGCTCCCCCCGTCTGACCCCCCTCACTCCCCCGGCTCTGCCGGCTCTCCTCACTTTTCCGGATCTTCCGGCTCTCCCGGGTCTCCCGGCTCTGCCGACAGGTCTCCCGGGTCTGTCGGCGCTGCCGGCTCTTCCAGCTCTCCCGGCCTCTCCGATTCCCCGGACTCCTGCGCGCCGCTGCTCCAGGTGGACGGACTGCGGATCGGCTTCGCCGACGGGGAGGTCGTGCGCGGGGTCTCCTTCGACCTGCGCGCCGGCGAGGTGCTCGCGCTGGTGGGCGAGTCCGGGGCCGGGAAGTCCCTGACCGCGCGGGCGCTGCTCGGGATGCTCCCGCGCCGGGCCGAGGTGGCGGGCCGCGTACTGCTGCGGGGCAGGCCCGTCACCCCGGCCGATCTCGGCCGGCGCCTGGCGTGGATCCCGCAGGACGCGATGTCGGCGCTGTCACCCGTACACCGCGTCGAGGACCAACTGGCCTTCGCCGTACGGGCCGTGGCGCGGGTAGGGCGCGGGGACGCGCTGGCCGTGGCGCGCCGCGCCCTCGCCGGGGTCGGTCTGGCACCCGACGCCGCGGCCGCGTTTCCCCACGCCCTGTCGGGCGGGATGCGGCAGCGCGCGGTGATCGCGATGGCCCTGGTCAACAACCCTGATCTGGTGGTGGCCGACGAACCGACGACGGCGCTCGACCCCGAGCGGCAGGAGCGGGTGCTCGCGCTGCTGCGGGAGCGGTGCGCGGTGGCCGGGGCGGCACTGCTGCTGGTCAGCCACGACCTGGCGGCGGTACGGCGGCACGCCGACCGGGTGGCCGTGACCTACGCGGGCCGGATCGTCGAACTGGGCCCCGCGGAACTGGTCCTTGGCCGCCCGGTCGCCCCGTACACGCGCGGACTGCTCGCCTCGCTGCCGGCGGCCGGGCTGTCGGCGGATGCGCTGCCGGGAGACGGGCTGTCGGCGGATGGACTGCCGACGGCCGGACGGGGTGAGGGGCTGCCGGGGGACGGCCCGCCGGGAGACGAACTGCCGGGGGACCGGACGTCGGAGGGTGGGACGTCGGGGGGTGGGCTGCCGGGGGACCGGACGTCGGAGGGTGGGACGTCGGGGGGTGGGCTGCCGTGGGACGGGACGTCGGGGGGCGGGCTGCCCCGCCGCCCGCGGCTGCCCGTCCTCGCCGGTGCGCCACCGGCCCCGGGGGCGGCGGGCGCGGGCTGCGCCTTCGCTCCCCGCTGCCCGCACGCCGGTGACGTCTGCCGGCGTACGGAGCCCGCGCCCCGGGCGGTCGAGGGCCGCTCCGTCGCGTGCCACGATCCGTTCGGGGAGGCGGCATGAGCCCGCTCCTGGAGGTGCGTGACCTGGTCGTACGGTACGGGGGGCGGCCGGTGGTCGACGGGGTGTCCTTCGAGGTCGGCGCGGGGGAGTCGGTCGGTCTCGTCGGCCCGTCGGGCTGCGGCAAGTCGACGACGGCCGGGGCGGTGCTGCGGCTGCTGCGGCCGCACTCCGGGTCGGTCCGGTTCGCCGGAGTGGAGCTGACCGCCCTGCGGGAACGCGAACTCCGGACGCTGCGGCCCCGGTTCCAGCCGGTGTTCCAGGACCCGTACGGGTCGCTGAGTCCGCGCCGGCGGGTACGGGACCAGATCGCGGAGCCGCTGCGGGTGCACGGGCGCGGGTCGGTGGCGGAGGGCCGGGCCCGGGCCGACGAACTCCTCGGCCTGGTGGGCCTGGATCCCGCACACGGGCGGCGGCTGCCGCACGAACTGTCCGGCGGGCAGTGCCAGCGGGTCGTCATCGCCCGGGCACTTGCGCTGCGGCCGGAACTGCTGGTGCTCGACGAGCCGACGTCCGCACTCGACCCGTCCCTGCGGGCCGGCATCCTCAATCTGCTGATGGATCTTCAGGAAACCCTGGGGCTTGGCTTTCTGTTCATCTCCCACGACCACGCGGCGGTCGGGCACGTCTGCGACCGCGTGCTGCGCATGCGCGAGGGGAGGCTGGTGTCGTGACTCCGCTGGCCCGACTCCTGATCGGCAGTCAGTTCGCCTTCAATGTGGGCTTCTTCGCCGTTCTGCCGTACCTCGCCGATCACCTGGGCGGAACGCTCGGACTGGGCGGGGCCATGGTCGGGCTGGTGCTCGGGCTGCGCACGTTCAGCCAGCAGGGGCTGTTCGTGGTGGGCGGGGCGCTCACCGACCGGTACGGGCCGCGGCCCGTGGTCCTGGTGGGCTGCGCGCTGCGCGTGGCCGGGTTCTGCTGGCTGGCGGTGGCGGCGAGTGCCGGGGCGGTGATCGGGGCCGTGGTCCTCGTCGGCTTCGCGGCGGCGCTGTTCTCACCGGCCGTCGAGTCCGAGATCGCCCGGGAGGCGCTGCGCGTCGAACGCTCCGGCGGCCTTCGCCGCACCCGCACCCTCGCCCGCTTCTCCGCCGGCGGCCAGGCCGGCGCCCTGCTCGGCCCGGTCATCGGCACGCTGCTGCTGTACGGCGGCGGCGACGGGGCCTTCCGGACCGCCTGCCTCGTCGGGGCGGCCGTGTTCGTCCTGGTGCTGGGCGCCCAGCTGTGGCTGATGCCGCGGGGCGGCGGCGGGGGCGGGACGCCCTCGGCGGGCGGTGGCGTGCGGGCGGCGGGCAGCGGGAGCGTGCGGGCGGCGGGGAGGCTCGTGCTCGGCAACCGTCGCTTCCTGCTGCTCGCGCTCGCGTACGCGAGCTATCTGCTGGCGTACAACCAGCTGTATCTGGCGCTCCCGGCGGAACTCGACCGGGCCACGGGCTCGCAGGCGGCGCTCGGCTGGCTGTTCGCGCTGTCGTCGGTGCTCGTGGTGTGCGGTTCGGCTCCGCTGGAGCGGCTCGCCGCGGCCCGGCTGAGCCGGACGGGCATGGTGCGGGCCGGGCTTCTGCTGATCTCCGGCGCGTTCGGGGCGACGGCGGTGCTGCGGGAGCTGCCGGGCGTCGCGGCCGCCGTGGCCTTCACGGTGCTGCTCACGCTGGGCCAGATGCTGGTGCTGCCGGCGACCCGCGCCCTGCTGCCGGACCTCGTCGACGAGCATCGCCTCGGCCTCTTCACCGGCGCCCTGTCCTCCCTCTCCGGCCTCGCGGTCCTCACGGCCGGCGCACCCGTCGGAGCACTGCTCGACCTCGGCGGCGCGCTGCCGTGGCTGGTCCTGGGGGCGGTACCGCTGCTCGCGGTGGGATGCGTTCCGCACGGAGCGGAACGAAGTGAGGCGGTCAAGGTCGCGGCGTGACCGAGGCCGCCCCCGGGGGACGGATCCCACGGCGGAGCAGGGAGTCCAGCCAGTGGGGGCACCTCCCGTGCCCGAACAACGCCCTAGAGGAGATCCGGCTCGGCGAACAGTGCCTGGAGCCAGTAGGCGCTCGCCTCGTGGCAGTCCGTGGTGGGGGTGCCGGGGAAGAGGCGGAACCAGGAGACCGCGCGGCCGAGGGCGGCCAGGCGGACGGCGAGGGTGGCGGCGCGGCGGAGGTCCGGGAGGGTGGGGCCGAGGTCGCTCCAGGGTTCCAGGTACGCGTCGCGGACGCGGATCACGGCGTCGGGGCCGTAGCGGTCGCGGACGGCGCGGGCGGGGACGAGGAGGCTCGTGAAGGGGTGGGCGACGGCGGCGTCGCCCCAGTCGAAGAAGGCGTAGCGGCCGGGGCCGGCGGCGAGGAGCTGGGCGTCGTGCAGGTCGCAGTGGTCGAGCGAGTCGGGGACGCCGATCGCGTCGAGCTCGGCGCACCCGTCGAGCAGGCGGGGGCGGTGCGCCCGCAGGGAGCGGCGGGTGGCCGGGTCCAGGGTGGGGTTGTTCTCGACGAGGTCGTCGAAGATGCCCGGCAGGTCCCGGGTGCGGGCGCTGGGCACGCCGAGGGCGGTCATGCGGTCCGTGTACGGGGTGAGGGCGCGCTGCATGCGCGCGTACTGGCCGACGGCCTCCAGCCAGTCCGCCGGTCCGGCGTCGCCGGTGTCGAGGACGTGCCGGAACAGCGGGCCGCCGTCGGGCAGCAGGGACCAGCCGCGTTCGGCGTCGACGGCCAGCGGGGTCAGGACGTGCTCGGGGACCCATCGCGCGAGCGCGTGTCCGAGGCCCGCCTCGAAGGCGTTGCCCGGCGCTCCGGCCTTGAACCAGGCGGCGTCGCGCTCGCCCGTGCCGGTCCGGAAGCGGATGACGACCGACCAGGGGCGCACCCGCACCTCACGGGCGCCGGTGTCCGGCAGTCCGTGGCGGGCGAGCTGCCGCACCGCCCAGTCCAGGGCCGCCTCGCGCCAGGCGGTGTCCTCCCAGGGGGTGACCGCGTGGGCGAACCGTCCCCGGTCGACGACCGTCGTCGGTGTGTCGCATCCCATCCGGGGATTCCACCACTGGGGGCGGACACACCGCATCCGAAATAGTTCCGCTGCGAAAAATGCCGGCGGCGATCATCCCATCGGGATGATCGCCGCCGGAGGAGTGATCGGCTGGGATCAGTCGCGGTCGGCGGCCTTCGCGGCCTCCTCGGCGCGCTTCTCCTTGATGCGGGCGGCCTCCTTGCGGACCTCGGCCTGGGTGGCGCGCTCCTTCTGCAGCCACTCCGGGTTCTCGTCCTTGAGGGCCTCGATCTGCTCGGTGGTCAGGGCCTCCGTGACGCCGCCGCGGGCGAGTCCGGAGATGGAGATGCCCAGCTTGGCCGCCACGACGGGCCGGGGGTGCGGGCCGTTGCGGCGCAGCTCGCGCAGCCACTCCGGCGGATCGGTCTGGAGCGCGTTGAGCTCGGAGCGGGAGACGACACCCTCGCGGAACTCGGCGGGGGTGGCATCGAGGTACACGCCCAGCTTCTTGGCCGCGGTGGCGGGCTTCATCGTCTGGGCGGTCTGGTGCTGCGTCATACCGACAAGAATATCGGTCGGGTGCGCCCCCGCCGACCACGGCCGGTAATCTGGGCTGGTGACAGGCTCGGACGCAAGCTCCTCCCCCAGTGCCCCCGCTCCCTCCGCCTCGCCGGCCGCCTCCTTCCGGCTGGCGTACGTGCCGGGAGTGACGCCCTCGAAGTGGGTGCGGATCTGGCAGGAGCGCCTGCCGGACGTACCGCTGGAGCTCGTGCAGGTGGAGGCCGCCGAGGCGGCGGGGCTGCTGCGCGGGCGCCTGGCCGACGCCGCCTTCCTGCGGCTTCCGGTGGACCGTACGGAGCTGAGCGCCATCCCGCTGTACACGGAGACGACCGTCGTCGTGGTCCCCAAGGACCACCTGGTCGCGGCGGCGGACGAGGTCACCGTCGAGGACATCGCGGACGACATCGTGCTGCATCCGCTCGACGACACCCTGGACTGGGAGACGCCGCCGGGGCGTCCCGCGTTCGAGCGGCCGGCGACGACGGCCGACGCGATCGAGCTGGTCGCGGCCGGGATCGGGCTTCTGGTGGTGCCGCAGTCCCTCGCGCGGCTGTACCACCGCAAGGACCTCACGTACCGGACGCTGACCGGCACGCCGCAGTCGCAGGTGGCGCTGTCGTGGCCGGAGGACGCCACCACCGATCTGGTGGAGGACTTCATCGGGATCGTGCGGGGGCGCACGGTGAACAGCTCGCGGGGCCGCCGCTCCGACGAGCAGGCGGCGAAGACCGCGAAGGACGCGAAGCCGACGAAGGCGGCGAAGAGCGGGAAGGCCGGCCGCTCGGAGAAGCCGAAGCAGGGCCAGAAGCCGCAGGGCTCGGGTGCCCGGCGCCGGACCGGCGCCGGGGGCCCGGCTCCCAGGAGCGGGCGCTCCGGGAAGCCGCGCCGCCGTTCCTAGACGAGGACTTGTCCGGCCGATCATGCGCGGAGCCGGATGCGAGGGCTGCGGCGGTCACGGTCCCGAGGAACGGCGACAGTCTTGCCGACCTCGCCGCCGGGGGCGCGGTCATCGGTCGGCACGGCTGACGGTCCTCGGTGCGCGGCCCGCGAGCCAGACGGCGATCCGCTTCTGCACCTCCTTGTCGGCAAGGGGGTAGTCCCAGGATGCGTACCATGCCAGCTCCTGCAGACTCAGAGCTGTCCGGACGGGCCACTGCGACCACGTCGACACCGATCTCTCCGGTCGAGCAGCCGATGTACACGCTGCTGTCGAGCGCCATCATGCCGAAGCCCGGGCGCCCCGCACGTATGCCGAGGAACGCCGATGCCGCACCCCGGCCCATGACGTCCCACCGGTCCAGGAGCCTGACCCGGGTCCAGACCGCCGGTGCGTGACGGCGGCCGTAGGGCTGGTTCTGCTTGCGCAGGACGGCTTGGTGCGTGTGAGTGCCGTGGGGAAGCAGGACGAGGAACTCGCGCCGGTGGTCGAGAAGGCCGGAGGAGACCGCCAGGTCGTACCAGTCCTCGTTGAGGCGCTCGACGAGCCGTGGGGTTTCGTACCGGTGGGAGAAGCCGCCGGCAATGTCCTCGCGACCGTATCCGAAGACGAACGGCATCGTGCCGTCCGGCACTGCGTCCGGGATCACCTCGAGGCCGGCCCGCCGCAGCGGCCGGTACATCTTGCGTTCGCGCTCCTGGATACCCACCCGTCACTGTTGTACCAAGGCCGGCGCGCCGGGGATCCTCCGGTCCGGCGCTTCCTCGTGCCCCTCCCGAGGCCCCTCGGACCGGTGCGGGATCAGCCGCATGATCGGCAGGACGGGCCTCAGGGAACACCGCCGGTCCGGGGGCCGGGCCCGTCAGGCCGAGTCCCGGCGGACCAGTTCCGTCGGCAGGATGACCGTGGCCGGGTCCTCGCCCGCTATCCGGGCGAGGAGGGTGCGGACCATCTCGGCGCTGATGCGGTCCCAGGGCTGCCGGATGGTGGTGAGCGGGGGCCGGGAGGACAGGGCGGCCGGTGAGTCGTCGAAGCCGCCGACGGCGATGTCCTCGGGGACGCGGCGGCCGGCCCGGTCGAGGGTGTCGAGGACGCCGAGGGCCATCAGGTCGGAGGCGACGAAGACGGCGTCGAGGTCCGGGGCCCGGTCGAGCAGCTGCCGGGCGGCCGTCTCGCCGCCGGTGCGGCTGTAGTCGCCGGTGGCGACGAGGGTCTCGTCGTACGGCAGCCCGCAGGCGTCCAGCGTCTCGCGGTAGCCGGCGAGCCGCTCGACGCCGCCGGGGGTGTCGAGCGGTCCGGTGACGGTGGCGATGCGGCGCCGGCCGGTCGCGTACAGGTGGCGCACCATGTCGCGGGCGCCTTCGCGGTCGTCGGCGGCGACGTAGCCGATCCGGGCGGTCTGGCCGAGTGGTTTGCCGCAGGCGACGACAGGCACGCCGGCCTCGTGGAGCCGGTCGACGACGGGGTCCCCGGAGTGGCTGGAGACGAGGAGGACGCCGTCGACGTGCCCGGCCTCGATGTAGCGGAGGTTGCGTCGGCGTTCGTCCTCGGTGCCCGCGATCATCAGCAGGAGCGGGATGTCCTGGGCGGCGAGGGCCTGGGTGCAGCCGCGCAGCAGGACGTTGAAGTTGGGGTCCTCGAAGAACCGCTCCTGGGGTTCGGTGAGGAGGAAGGCCACCGAGTCGGACTTGCCGGTGATCAGCGATCGGGCGTGCCGGTTGACGACGTACCCGGTCTTGCGGATCGCCGCGTCGACGGCGGCCTTGGCGGTGGGGCTGACGTAGTGGCCGCCGTTGAGGACGCGGGAGACGGTGCCGCGCGAGACGCCGGCCTCGCGTGCCACGTCGTGGATGGTCGCGGGGCGGCGCCGGCCCGCTGCTGTGCTCATGCTGTGTGTTTCCCCTCGTTCCCCTGTGGTTCAGGACTTTACGGCGCCGGAGAGCAGGTCGAGGCTCCAGAAGCGCTGGATGACCAGGAAGAGCGCGACGAGCGGGACGACGGCGAGGAGCGCTCCGGTGATGACGAGGGTGTAGAGGGCGGGCTGGCTGGCGCCCTGTTTGAGCAGGGTGAACAGGCCGACGGTCATGGGGAACTTCTCGTCGTCGCCGAGCATGATGAACGGCAGCAGGAAGTTGTTCCAGATGGCGACGAACTGGAAGAGGAAGATCGTCACGAGGCCCGGGGACAGCATGGGGACGGCGATCCGCAGGAAGATGCGCAGTTCGCCGGCGCCGTCCATGCGGCCCGCCTCGACGAGTTCCATGGGGATGGCGGCCTCGGCGTAGACGCGGCCGAGGTAGACGCCGTACGGGGAGAGGATCAGCGGGAGCAGGACGGAGAGGTGGCTGTCGGTCAGGTCGGCCTTGGCCATGAGGAGGTACTGGGGGATGGCGAGGATGACGGGCGGCATGAGGACGCCCGTGAGGATGACGTTGAAGAAGGCCTCGCGGCCCGGGAAGCGGTAGACGGCGAGGGCGTAGCCGGCGAAGGCGGACACGACGGTCGACAGGAGGGCGCCGAGGCCCGCGTAGAGGACGGAGTTGCCCATCCAGCGCCAGTAGATGCCGTTACGGTACGCGCCGAGCTCGGCCACGTTGTCGGCGAGGCCGCCGCCGGGCAGGAAGCTGAAGGTGGAGAACAGGTCGGAGCCGGACTTGGTGGCGGCGACGAGGACCCAGGCGACGGGCAACAGGCAGTAGAGCGCGCCGAGGACGAGGGCGGCGGTCGGCAGCAGGGCGGTGCGGCGGGGGTTCGTCGCGCCGGCGGCGGGCGGGCCCTGGGAGGTGCCGGGGGTGGTGCCGGCGGCCGGGGCCGCTTTGCGCTCGTGCGTCGGGGAGGCGAGCCCGCTCATCGGGTTGCTCCTTGTGTGGTGCGGCGGTTCGAGGCCCGCAGGAGGGCGAAGGACAGCAGGAAGGTGGCGGCGGCGAGGATCACGGCCGTGGCCGAGGCGGCGTGGATGTTGCCGCCGCTGAAGGCGTCCTCGTACACCTTCATCAGGGGGCTCCAGGTGGTGGGGATGCCGTTGGTGAGCGGTTTGAGCGTCATGGGCTCGTTGAAGACCTGGAGGGTGGCGATCACCGAGAAGAAGAAGGTGAGGACGAGGGAGGGCGCCACCATCGGGATCTTGACGCGCAGGGCGATCTGCAGCTCGGAGCAGCCGTCCAGCTTGGCCGCCTCGAAGACCTCGGCGGGCAGGGAGCGCAGCGAGGTGTAGATGACGATCATGTTGAAGCCGGTGCCGCCCCAGACGGCGATGTTCGCCATGGAGGCGTAGAGCAGGCCGCCGTCCATCAGGTCGGGCAGGGGCAGGCCGAGGCGGTCGAGCAGGTGGTGGAAGGGGCTGACGTCCGGGAGGTAGAGGAAGCCCCACAGCAGGGCCGCGATCACGCCGGGGACGGCGTACGGGAGGAAGATCGCGAGCCGCGCGAAGGAACGGGCCCGGACGCGCGGGGAGTCGAGCAGGAGCGCGAAGAACAGGGCGAGGCCGAGCATCACGGGGACGACGATGACGCCGTAGCCGAGGACGCGCAGGGCGCTGCGGGCGAGTTCGGGGTCGGTGAGGGCGCTGGTGTAGTTGCCGAGCCCGGCCCAGACCTCGCTCTTGGCGCCCTTGCCGAGGCCGAGTCCCTTGACCTCGATCTTGTGGAGGCTGAGCCAGAGCGCGTAGCCGATGGGCAGGGCGAAGAAGAGGGCGAAGAGGGCGGCGGCCGGGAGGAGGAAGAGGTAGGGGGCGGTGCGCCGTCGTTCGAGGGTGGTGGTGCGCGACGGGCGGTCGTACGGGGCCGTCTTGGCCCCGTACGGCCGGCGTGCGCCCTGGTGGAGCCGGCGTGCGCCCTGGTGGGGCCGGCGTGCGCCCTGGTGGGGCCGGTTCACCGGGCGACCTCGAAGCCCTGCTTCTTCAGGTCGGCGACGGTGGCGTCCTGCATGGCGGCCAGCGCGGTGTCGAAGCCGGACCTGGCCTTGGCGGCCGTGCCGAACCGGTCCTTGAAGGCGGTGTAGGCGACGTTGACGTTGGGGCCCCAGGCGGCGGGGGCGGTGGTCTTCGCGATCTCCGCGGCGCGGGCGTAGAAGTCGGGCTGGTTCGCGAAGAAGGCGGGCGGACCGGCGAGCGCGGGGCCGTTCTGGGCCGCGGTGGCGGCGGGGTAGATGCCGGCTTCCCTGACGAGGGCGGTCAGGGCCTCGGGGTCGGTGTTGAGCCAGGTGGCGAACTTGGCGGCGGCCGCCTTGTGCTTCGAGTCGTTGGTGACGGCGGTGGTGGAGCCGCCCCAGCTGCCGGTGCTGGGCCTGGCCGGGTCCCACTGGGGCAGGGGTGCCATGGCCCACTTGCCCTTGGTGTCGGGGGCGGCGGTGGTGAGGGTGCCGGGGGCCCAGACGGCGCTGACCCAGGCGAGCTGTTCGCCGGTGTTGAGGGCCTTGTTCCAGGCGGGGGTGTACATGGGCTGGTTGTCGATGGCGCCGTCCTTGACCAGGCCGCCCCAGAAGTCGGCGACCTTCCGGGTGGCGGCGTCGTCGATGGCGACCTTCCACTTCTGGTCCTCGGTGGTCCACCACCGGGCGCCGGCCTGCTGGGCGAGGCCGGCGAACAGGCCGGCGTCGTTGGCGGAGAAGGTGGTGAGGGACTTGTCGGGGGCCTTGGTCTTGAGGGCCTTGGCGGTGGCGGCGAACTCGTCCCAGGTGGTGGGGACCTTCAGGCCGTACTGCCGGAAGAGGTCGGTGCGGTAGAAGAACATCAGCGGGCCGGAGTCCTGGGGGACCGCGTAGACGGCGTCGGTGCCGAGGGTGGTCTGCTGCCAGATGCCGGGGGCGAACGCGTCCTCGGCGCCGGCCACCTCCTGGGAGATGTCGGCGAGGGCGTCGTTGCTGACGAGGGTGGGCAGGGCCTGGAACTCGGCCTGGACCAGGTCGGGGGCCTGGTGGGCCTTGGCGGCGGTGATGATCTTGGTGACGAGGTCGTCGCCGGATGCCTGCTTCTGCACCGTGACCTTGATCTCGGGGTGCTTGGCGTTCCAGATCGCGGCCACCTTGTCCATGTTGGGCGCCCAGGCCCAGTAGGTGAGGGAGACCGGTCCTGAGGCGGTCTCGTCCTCGTCGCCGGAGCCGGAGGAGCCGCAGGCGGTGAGGGTCGCGGCGCCGAGGACGGCGGCGGTGGCGACGGCGGTGACGGCGAGGACGCGGCGGCGGTGCAGCGCGTGGGGCATGGGGTGCTTCTCCCTGACCGAAAGGGGCCTCCCGCGGGGACGGGGAGGCCGGCCATGCATCTGTGAGCGTTCACAGTAGAGAAACGTTCCGGACACTTGTCAATGGTTGCTCGTGTGCGGTTATGTTGCGTTGCGACATCGAGATCCTCTGTGTGCACGTTCACAGATCGATGGAGTTTTCAGATCCCGACGTTCCAGGAGACACGCATGCCGCCGACCGCTCCCCAGGGCCTGCACCGGCTCGCTTTCGGTGGGGACTACAACCCCGAACAGTGGCCGGAAAGCGTCTGGCACGAGGACGTCCGGCTGATGCGCGAGGCCGGCGTCACCATGGTCAGCGTCGGCATCTTCTCCTGGGCGCTGCTCGAACCCGAGCCCGGACGCCACGACTTCGGCTGGCTCGACCGGATCCTCGACCTGCTGCACGACAACGGCGTCCGGGTCGACCTGGGCACCCCCACCGTCGCGCCGCCGGCCTGGTTCTACCGGGCGCACCCGGAGGCGCTGCCCGTCACCCGCGAGGGCGTGCGCCACTCCTACGGCTCGCGCGGGGCCATCTGTCACAGCTCGCCCGCCTACCGGGACGCCGCCGCGCGCATCACCACCGCGCTCGCCGCCCGCTACGCCGGGCATCCGGCGCTCGCCCTGTGGCACGTCCACAACGAGTACGGCGTGCCGGTCAGCGCCTGCTACTGCGAGACCTGCGCCGCCGGGTTCCGCGACTGGCTCGCCGGCACCTACGGCTCGGTCGAGGCCGTCAACGAGGCGTGGGGCACCGCCTTCTGGGGGCAGCGCTACACCACGTACGAGCAGATCGACCCGCCCCGGCTCACTCCCACCGTCGGTAACCCGGCCCAGCAGCTCGACTACCGGCGCTTCACCGACGCCACGATCCGGGAGAACTTCCGCTCCGAGCGGAACATTCTCCACCGGCTCTCCCCCGGCATCCCGGTCACCACCAACTTCATGACCGCGCTCAGCCAGTGCGACGCCCTCGACTACTGGGCCTGGGGCCGCGAGGTCGACCTGGTCACCAACGACCACTACCTGATCACCGACGGCCGCCGCACCCACGTCAACCTCGCCATGGCCGCCGACCTCACCCGCTCCGTCGCCGGCGGCGCGCCCTGGCTGCTCCTCGAACACTCCACCAGCGGCGTCAACTGGCAGCCCCGCAACCCGGCCAAGCGCCCCGGCGAGATGGCCCGCAACTCCCTCGCCCATGTCGCCCGCGGCTCCGAGGGCGCCATGTTCTTCCAGTGGCGGCAGTCCCGGCGCGGCGCCGAGAAGTTCCACTCGGCGATGGTGCCGCACGGCGGGACCGACACCCGGATCTGGCGCGAGGTCGTGGGCCTCGGCGCCGGCCTGGACGCGCTGGCCGAGGTGCGCGGCAGCCGGACCGTGCCCGACGTCGCCGTGCTGTGGGACTGGCAGTCCTGGTGGGCGCAGTCCCTGGAGTGGCGGCCGAGCGAGGACCACGACGCCCGGGAGCGCGCCGACGCCTGGTACGAGGCGCTGTACGACCGGCACCTGACCGTCGACTTCGCGCACCCCGAGGCCGACCTGTCGGCCTACCCGCTGGTCGTCGTCCCCGCGCTCTACCTCGCGACCGAGGCCGCCGGGCGGAACCTGCGCGCGTACGTGGAGAGCGGCGGCACCCTCGTCGTCTCGTACTTCTCCGGCATCGTCGACGAGCACGACGCCGTCCACGAGGGCCCCTACCCGGGGGTGCTGCGGGACGTGCTCGGGCTCACCGTCGAGGAGTGGTCGCCGCTGCTCGCGGGCGAGGAGGTGCGGCTGTCCGGGCCCGGCGGTGCCGGGCTCACGGCGGACGTGTGGACCGAGTTCGTCGTGCCGCGGGGCGCGGAGCCGGTGTGGACCTACGCCGACGGCCCGGCCGCGGGTCGCCCCGCCGTCACCCGCCACCGGCTCGGGCGCGGCACCGCCTGGTACGTCTCCACCCGCCTGGACGCGGCCTCGCTGGGCCCCGTCCTGGGCGGCGCGTGCGACGACGCCGGGGTGGCGACGCGGCCGCTGCCGCGGGACGTGGAGGTCGTCCGGCGCGCCGGCGAGGGCGGCCGTTTCCTGTTCGTCCTGAACCACTCCGCCGAGGACACGAAGGTCCCGCTGGAGGGCCCGGGCACCGAACTGCTCGGCGGCGCACGGGTCGACGGGCAGGTGGAGGTCCCGGCGGGGGCGGTTCGGGTCGTCCGCCTGGACGGCTGACGGCGCACACCCCTTGATCTCACCTGGGGCGGCCGCCTGGCGCGGCGCCTGTCGCGCCGGCTGGCGCGCCGTCCCAGGGTGAGGCGCGTCGCCGAACGGTGGCGCGGCCCTGGCCGGTGGCGCGGCGCCGACCGGTGGGGCGGCGCCGACCGGTGGGGCGGCGCACCACCCGCACCACAGGCGCACCCGCATCACCCGCACACACGCACCATCTGCATCAACCGCGCCACCTGCACCACTCGCACCACACGCACGGCACTGTTCATCCTTCAACGTCGAAGGGACTCGACGATGCACGCCGCACCACGCAGGACCCTGCGAGCCACCGCCGTGACCGCCGCGCTCGGCGCTCTGCTGCTCGTCCCGCTGCCCGCCCAGGAGGCACGGGCCGCGAGCACCCTCACCAACCCGGGTTTCGAGGCCGACGGGACCGGGACCGCGACGCCCGCGGGCTGGTCCACGTACTCCGCCACCGGGCAGAACACCGCCTCCTTCACGGAGGCCGGCGGGCACGGCGGCGGCCACCGGCTGACGCACTGGTCGGCCTCCGCGTACAAGGTGGAGACCTATCAGTACCTGACCGGGCTCACCGACGGCAGTCACACCCTCCGTGCGTGGGTGCGCTCCAGCGGCGGGCAGAACGCCGCCTACCTCGCGCTGCGCAACTGCGGCTCCGCCGAGCAGCGGACGGAGCTGCCGCCGACGCCGAACGGAGCGTGGATACGGATCGTCACACCGGTCGTGGTCCGCGGCGGCGCCTGCACGGTGAGCGTCAACTCCGACGCCAGCGCCGGTAACTGGATCAACGTCGACGACCTGACGCTGACACCCGGGACGGCCGGGGTGCCGGTGAAGGGGGTCGACGTCTCGACGCTGAGGAAGAGCGAGGACCTCGGCGGGGTCTACCGCACGAGCGGAGGTGCCGCCGGCGACGCGCTCGGGATCCTGAAGTCCGCCGGCGCCAACTACGGCCGGCTGAAGGTGTGGGTGGACCCGGCCGACGGCTACAACGACAAGGCGCGGGTGCTGACCATGGCCAAGCGCATCAAGGCGCAGGGCATGAGACTGCTGGTCGACTTCCACTACTCCGACACCTGGGCGGACCCGGGGGCCCAGTCGAAGCCGGCGGCGTGGTCCGGGCACTCGTACGCGCAGCTTCGGACGGACGTCTACCAGCACACCTACGACGTGCTGAACGCGCTGAAGGCGCAGGGCACGACGGCCGACATGGTGCAGATCGGCAACGAGATCAACACCGGAATGCTGTGGCCGGAGGGTTCGACGGACAACTGGTCGCAGCTCGCCGGGCTGTTGAAGTCGGGGGTGTCGGCCGCCAAGGCGGTCTCGTCGTCGACGCAGATCGCGCTGCATCTGGCACACGGCGGTGACAACGCGCTGTACCGGTGGTGGTTCGACAACGCGACCGCGCAGGGCGTGCCCTTCGATGTGATCGCCCTGTCGTTCTACGGCTACTGGCACGGGCCGCTGTCGGACCTCCAGACCAATCTGGACGATATTTCCGCTCGGTACGGAAAGAAGGTCCTGGTGGTGGAGACGGCGTACCCGTTCAGGCTGGACAGCGAGGACGCGCACGAGAACATCATCGACACCACCGCCGAACTGGTCCCCGGCTACCCGGCCGGTCCGGCCGGCCAGTCGGCGTGGCTGCGTGACGTGATGAGCGTGGTGGAGGCGGTTCCTGCGGGTCGTGGCCTCGGGGTCGTGTACTGGGAGCCGACGTGGACGGCGGTCGCCGGCAACGGCTGGGACCCGGCGAACCCGTCCTCGGGCAACGGCTGGGAGAACCAGGCGCTCTTCGGCTACGACGACCGGCTGCTCCCGGCGGCGGCGCTGCTCTCCCACCGCTGAGCCATGGACGACCGGCGGGGGTGCCGGGCCGGTGTTTCGGCACCCCGCCGGACGCGGACGCACCACTACGGGAGGGGGGCTTTGTTCCGCTCCGAGCGGAACAAAGCCCCCGCGCCGGACCCACCCCTCAGGAGGCTCCGTTCCCCTCCGAGCGGAACGAAACCCCCGCGCCGAACGCACCCCTACAGGCGGCCCGGTTCCCCTCCGAGCGGAACGAAACCGGGCGGCCCGCGCCACCGTCCCGCCCGGCACAGCCCCGGTGCGGCTCTCGGCCCAACTCCCAGCGCAGCCCCCGGTGCGGCTCTCGGCCCAACCCCGGTGCTCCCCTCCCCCCCGGCGCGCCCCCGTTCGCTCAGCTCAGCAGCGTGGGGGCCGCCCGGTCCAGGACGTCCGCGATGCGGTGCCAGGTGTCCTCGTCGCGGGGTACGGAGGGCAGGGTCTCGCCCTCGCCGGTGCCCCAGGCGCGGGCGAGCGTGACCGGTTCGGCGCCGGTGACCGCGGCGGCGGCGAGGGCGGCGGCACCCAGGGCGACGAGTTCGGTGGCTGCGGGGACCACGAGCGGGCGGCCGGAGAGGCGCCGTACGGTCTCGGTCCAGGCGCGGCCCCGGGCGCCGCCGCCGATGAGCCGCAGCGGCCGGTCGCGTACGGCCGGGTCGGCGGGGTCGAGCCCGCAGGCGGCGAGGAGTTCGTCGAGGGCCCGCAGCACGGTGAAGACGGCCCCCTCGTAGGCGGCGCCGAGCAGGGCGCGGGGTGTGCTGGAGTGCCGCAGGCCGGTGAGCAGTCCGGTGGCGTGGGGCAGGTCGGGGGTGCGTTCGCCGTCGAGGTACGGCAGGAGGACGAGGCCGTCGCCGGGTGCGGCGTCCTCGCGGTCGAGGCCGAGGAGGGTGGCGATCCGGTCGATGGCGAGGGTGCAGTTGAGGGTGCAGCCGAGTGGGAGGTAGCCGCCGTCGGCGGCGGCGAATCCGGAGAGTCCGGAGCTCGCGGGGCGGGTCCGGGTGGCGGCGAAGACGGTGCCGGAGGTGCCGAGGCTGACGACCGGGTGGTCGAGGAGTCCGTCGCCTCCGGCGGCGCCGCCGAGGCCGAGGCCGACGGCGGCCGCCATGTTGTCGCCGGTTCCGGCGGCGACGACGATGCCGGGCGGGAGGCCGAGGGCGTCGGCGGCGGCGGGGGTGAGGGAGCCGGCGCGGGTGGCGGCGGTGGGGGCGACGGCCGGGAGCAGGGCGGGGTCGAGGCCGATGAGGGCGAGCAGCTCGGGGTCGTAGGCGGCGCGCGCGGTGTCGTACCAGCAGGTGCCGGAGGCGTCACCAGGGTCGGTGATCGCGACGCCGGCGAGCCGCTCGGTGAGGAAGTCGTGCGGGAGCCGGACGGCGGCGGTGCGGTCGGCGGTGGCGGGTTCGTGGGCGCGCAGCCACTGCCATTTCGCGGCGGTCATGGCGGCGACGGGGACGGATCCGGTGCGGTCGAGCCAGGCGTCCCGGCCGCCGAGAGCCGTGGTGAGGTCGGCGGCCTGGGGTGCGGAGCGGGTGTCGTTCCACAGCAGGGCGGGGCGCAGCGGGCGGCCGTCGGCGCCGAGGGCGACCAGGCCGTGCTGCTGTCCGGCGACGGCGATGCCGGTGACGGCGGCGGGCGGGACGGCGGCCTGCTTCAGCGCGTCGGAGACGGCCAGGGCGAGGGCGCCCCACCACTCCTCGGGGTCGGTCTCACGGGCTCCGGACTCGCCGGTGACGGTGTGCGGGGCGCGGCCGAGGGCGAGCAGCGCGCCGTTCTCCGCGTCGACGACGGCGGCCTTGGTGGACTGGGTGGAGCTGTCGACGCCGATGACCACGGGACGCTGGGACATGGGCCACCTCTCGTTCGCCGGGTGCGGGCTCTGGCGCCCGACGGCTCCCCGGCTGTATTAGTTATCTCAGAAAACAAATCAGGCGGCCAGCCTCGCGAAGGAGCCGGACATGCCGCAGAACCTCCTCCCCACTCCCGACGACCGCTTCACCTTCGGCCTGTGGACGGTCGGCTGGCAGGGGCGTGATCCCTTCGGGGACGCGACCCGGCCGGCCCTCGACCCGGTCGAGTCGGTCGAGCGGCTCGCCGCCCTCGGCGCGTACGGCGTCACCTTCCACGATGACGACCTCATTCCGTTCGGAGCGGAAGAAAACGAGCGCGATACGGCCGTCAAACGCTTCCGGGCCGCACTCGACCGCACCGGTCTGAAGGTGCCGATGGCCACCACCAACCTCTTCACCCACCCGGTCTTCAAGGACGGCGCCTTCACCGCCAACGACCGTGACGTGCGCCGCTTCGCGCTGCGCAAGACGATCCGCAACATCGACCTGGCCGTCGAGCTCGGCGCCTCGGTGTACGTCGCCTGGGGCGGCCGGGAGGGCGCCGAATCGGGTGCCGCCAAGGACGTCCGGGTCGCGCTGGACCGCATGAAGGAGGCCTTCGACCTGCTCGGCCAGTACGTCACCGAGCAGGGTTACGAGTTGCGCTTCGCGATCGAGCCCAAGCCCAACGAGCCGCGCGGCGACATCCTGCTGCCGACCATCGGGCACGCGCTGGCCTTCATCGAGCGTCTGGAGCGGCCCGAGCTCGTGGGCGTCAACCCGGAGACCGGCCACGAGCAGATGGCCGGACTCAACTTCCCGCACGGCATCGCGCAGGCGCTGTGGGCGGGCAAGCTCTTCCACATCGACCTCAACGGCCAGTCCGGGATCAAGTACGACCAGGACTTCCGGTTCGGCGCGGGCGATCTGCGTCAGGCCTTCTGGCTGGTCGACCTCCTGGAGACGGCCGGTTACCCGGGCCCGCGCCACTTCGACTTCAAGCCCGTGCGCACGGACGGCTTCGACGGGGTGTGGGAGTCCGCGAAGAACTGCATGCGCAACTACCTCATCCTGAAGGAGCGGGCCGCCGCCTTCCGCGCCGACCCCGAGGTCGTCGCCGCCCTGGCCGCCTCCCGCCTGGACGAACTGGCCGCCCCCACGGCCGCCGACGGGCTCGCGGGACTGCTCGCCGACCCGACCGCGTACGAGACCTTCGACGCGCGGGCGGCGGCGGAGCGCTCGATGGCGTTCGAGCGCCTGGACCAGCTGGCCCTGGAGCATCTGCTCGGGGTGCGCTGACCGCCCCTCCCCACGTCACGGCGACCCCGTCGGCTCCGGCCGACGGGGTCGCGCCGCGTCGAGCGACGGGGCCGCGCCGCATCGGCCGGCGGGATCGTGCCGCGTCAGGCGGCGGCAAGCCCGCGTGCGACGGCGGCGAGCGCCCGGACGGCACACCGCAGCAAGCGCTTTCCATCAATCCTGCGCGAAGCATTGACGAAACATCACCGCCCCCTTAGCTTCATCGGCATTGCACTTCGTACGTCATATATGAGACGCGATACGCGAGATCTGAGAGTGCGTCATGGCCTTCGCCGCCCCCAGCCCCATCCCGTCCCGCACCCAGTTCGTCCTGGAGGCGATCAAACACGACATCCTCACCGGTGGTCTCAGTCCGGGCCAGGCGCTGGTGGAGACCGAACTCGCCGCGCGTTTCGGGGTGTCGAAGACCCCGGTGCGTGAGGCGCTGAAGACCCTCGCCGGGAGCGGGCTCGTGGTGCTGAACCAGTACAAGGGCGTCACGGTCCGGATGGTCGACGCCGACATGGCCCGCGAGGTCTACGACGTGCGCCTGCTGCTCGAACCGGAGGCGGTCCGCAGGACCGTGGCGGCCGGCGCGCCCCTGGACGCCGCCCGTGAGGCGCTGCACCGGGCGGCCCTCGCCGAGGACACCGCCGAACGCTCCCTCGCCAACCGGGAGTTCCACCGGGCGCTCTACCTCCCCTGCGGCAACCCGCTGCTCGGCCGGATGCTCGACGAGGTCCGGGACCAGGCGGCCCTGGTGTCCACGGTGGCCTGGGCGGCCGTCCCTTCCTGGGAGCGGGAGGCCGCCGAGCACGAGGAGATCCTGCGCCTCGCCGCCGCCGGGGACGTCGAGGGCGCCGGGCGGGCCGTCCACGACCACATCGCCTCGTTCGTCGCCCGCGCCTTCCCCGAGGAGACGGAGTGAGCATGCCCTTCGACGACCTGCGGGCCGCGCTCGCCGACGTGGTCGCCATCCCCGTGACCCCGTTCGCCGCCGACGGCGGCCTCGACACCGACACCCACCGGACGCTGCTGCGCCGGATGCTCGACGCGGGCGTGCGCACCCTCACGCCGAACGGGAACACGGGCGAGTTCTACGCCCTCACTCCCGAAGAGCGCTTCGTCGTCACCGAGTTGACCGTCGAGGAGGCCGCCGACCGGGCCGCCGTCCTGGTCGGTGTCGGCCACGACCTGCCGACCGCGATCGAGACCGCGCGGCACGCCCGCGAGGCCGGCGCCGGGATGCTGATGGTGCATCAGCCAGTGCATCCGTACGTCTCCGCCTCCGGCTGGGTGGACTACCACCGGGCCATCGCGGAGTCCGTGCCGGAGCTGGGCATCGTGCCGTATCTGCGCAACCCCCGGCTGAGCGGAGCGCGGCTCGCCGAGCTCGCCGACGCCTGCCCGAACGTGATCGGCGTGAAGTACGCCGTGCCGGACGCGGCGCGGTTCGCCGGCTTCGCCCGGGACGCGGGCCTGGAGCGGTTCGTGTGGGTGGCGGGACTCGCCGAGCCGTACGCCCCCTCCTACTTCGCGGGCGGGGCGACCGGCTTCACCTCCGGTCTGGTCAACGTCGCTCCGGCGCTCTCCCTGGAGATGCTGCACGCCCTGCGGGCGGGCGACTATCCGGCGGCGATGAAGGTGTGGGCGCGGATCCGACGCTTCGAGGAGCTGCGGGCGGCCGACGGCAGCGCCGACAACGTCACGGTGGTCAAGGAGGCGCTGGCCTCGCTCGGTCTGTGCCGGCGCGACATCCGGCCGCCGAGCCGGCAGCTGCCGGAGGCCGCCCGGGCCGAGGTCGCCGGGATAGCCGCCGGGTGGCCGGTGTGAGCGCCGGTGCGGGACGGCGTCCCGAGGAACTGCGCAGTCACCAGTGGTACGGCACGGAGGGCTTGCGGTCCTTCAGTCACCGGGCCCGGACCCGGCAGCTCGGCTATCTGCCCGAGGAGCACCTGGGCAAGCCGGTGATCGCGGTGCTGAACACCTGGTCGGACATCAACCCCTGCCATGTGCATCTGCGGGACCGCGCGCAGGCGGTGAAGCGGGGGGTCTGGCAGGCGGGCGGCTTCCCGCTGGAGTTCCCGGTGTCGACGCTGTCGGAGACCTTCCAGAAGCCGACGCCGATGCTCTACCGCAATCTTCTCGCCCTGGAGACCGAGGAGTTGCTGCGCTCGTACCCGGTCGACGGGGCCGTCCTGATGGGCGGCTGCGACAAGTCGACGCCGGCGCTGCTGATGGGCGCGGCCTCGGTCGACCTGCCGGCGGTGTTCGTGCCGGCGGGGCCGATGCTGCCGGGTCACTGGCGCGGGGAGACCCTCGGTTCCGGTACGGACATGTGGAAGTACTGGGACGAGAAGCGGGCCGGGCGGATCGGCGACTGCGAGATGGCCGAGCTGGAGAACGGTCTCGCCCGCTCCCCCGGCCACTGCATGACCATGGGTACGGCGTCCACGCTGACGGCCGCGGCGGAGACGCTGGGCGTCACCGTGCCGGGGGCGTCGTCGATCCCGGCGGTGGACTCGGGGCACGACCGGATGGCCGCCGCGTCGGGGATGCGGATCGTGGAGCTGGTACGGGAGGATGTGCGGCTGTCGCGGATCCTGACGCGGGAGGCGTACGAGGACGCGGTCGCGGCGGTCCTCGCGCTGGGCGGCTCGACGAACGCCGTGATCCATCTGATCGCGATGGCGGGGCGCTCCGGAGTGCGGCTGACTCTGGACGACTTCGACCGGATCGCGCGGACGGTGCCGGTGCTCGCGAACCTGCGGCCGGGCGGGCGGTTCCTGATGGAGGACTTCCACTTCGCCGGCGGTCTGCCGGGGTTCCTGTCGCGGCTGACGGACGTGCTGCACCTGGACCGGCCCACGGTCGCGCACCCGACGCTGCGGGAGCAGCTGGCGGGGGCGCTGGTCCACGACGAGGAGGTGATCCGGCCCCGGGAGCGGCCGCTGGCGGCCGAGGGCGGGCTCGCGGTGCTGCGCGGCAATCTGTGCCCCGACGGGGCGGTGATCAAGCACATCGCGATGGAACAGCGGCTGCTCGAGCACACCGGTCCGGCGGTCGTCTTCGACGACTACCGCACGATGCAGCGCACCATCGACGACCCCGCGCTCGGCATCACCCCCGACCACGTCCTCGTGCTGCGCGGCGCCGGGCCCAAGGGCGGCCCGGGCATGCCGGAGTACGGGATGCTGCCGATCCCCAAGTACCTCCTGGAGCAGGGGGTCAAGGACATGGTGCGGATCTCCGACGCCCGGATGAGCGGCACGAGTTACGGCGCGTGTGTGCTGCACGTGGCGCCCGAGTCGTACGTCGGGGGGCCGCTCGCGCTGGTCCGCACCGGGGACCTGATCACGCTGGACGTGCCCGGCCGTTCGCTCCATCTGGACGTGGACGAGGAGGAGTTGGAGCGTCGCAGGGCCGTGTGGACACCGCCGCCCGCGCGGTACGAGCGGGGCTACGGCGCCCTGTACAGCGAGCAGATCACCCAGGCGGACACGGGCTGCGACTTCGCGTTCCTGGCCCGGCCGGGGGTCACGCCCGATCCGTACGCGGGCTGAAGCCTCCGTACCGCCCCTCCGAGGCCGGCGGCGGGGTCGCCGCCCCAGGCCCCGCCGCCCCGTACACCCGGTCGCGCGCTCCGGGTGCCGCCGCACTCCGGGTACCGGTCGCCGGTCCCGCACTCCCGGTGCCGGTCTCCGCCCCGTACACCCGTTCCCGTACTCCGTCCCGCCTGTCCGAAATCCCGAACATCATCCGCGAAGCGCTTCACCGTCGCGTCGCACCACGCACCAGAACGGAGCCGCCGTCATGGCCACAGCTGTGACCCCACCGCCCCGGGCGGTGCGCCCGCCCGGGCGCCGCCGCCCCGGAGGCCCCCCACGCCGACTGCCGTATCTGCTGATCGCGCCCGCCGGGCTGCTGATGCTGGGCTTCATCGCGTACCCCGTGCTCAGCGTCTTCTACTACAGCCTCCAGCACTACAACCCCACCAAACCGTGGCGGAACGGCTTCGCGGGGCTCGCCAACTTCACCGAGTTGTTCACCGAGGACCCGCACTTCTGGGGGACGCTGGCCTTCAGCCTCAAGTGGGTCGTGGTCGAGGTGTCGCTCCAGTTGCTCTTCGGTCTCGCGCTGGCGCTGATCGTGAACCAGACCTTCGTGGGGCGCGCGCTCGGCCGGGCGCTGGTGTTCTCGCCGTGGGCCGTGTCCGGGGTGCTGACCTCAGCGATCTGGGTGCTGCTCTACAACTCCCAGACCGGCATCAGCCGTTATCTCGCGGACGCCGGCATCGGCTCGTACGGCACGTCGTGGCTGTCCGACACGGCCACCGTCTTCCCGGCCGCGATCGTGGCCGACCTGTGGCGCGGGGTGCCGTTCTTCGCGATCCTCATCCTCGCCGACCTGCAGTCGATTCCCAAGGACCTGTACGAGGCGGCCGAGGTCGACGGGGCGAGCCGGCTGCGGCAGTTCCGCCACATCACGCTGCCGCACCTCAAGGACGCGATCGTGCTGTCCACGCTGCTGCGGGCGGTGTGGGAGTTCAACAACGTGGACCTGCTGTACACGCTGACCGGCGGCGGGCCCGCGGGCGTGACGACCACCCTGCCGCTGTACATCGCCCACACCAGTGTGGACGCGCACGACTTCGGCTACGCGTCCGCCCTGACGACGGTGGCGTTCGTGATCCTGCTCTTCTGCTCGACGGTGTATCTGCGCCTGAGCAAGTTCGGAGGCGAGAACCGATGACCGTCCTCGACCGGATCGAGGTCCGGGCCGAAGCGGCCGCCCCGCCCGGGGCGCCCCGCGGCCGCAAGCGGCACCGGGCCTGGGACGAGGTGCCCCGCTGGCAGATCTATCTTCCGCTCGGAGCGTATCTCCTCTTCACCCTGATCCCCTTCTACTGGATCCTGCTCTTCGCGCTGCGCCCGGCCGGCTCGACCTCGCTGGTGCCGTGGCCGATGACGACGGCCCACTTCGAGAAGGTGTGGACCGAGCGCAGTTTCGCCACCTATTTCGAGAACAGCGTGTACATCGGTGTCGCCACGCTCTTCCTGACGACGGTGGTGGCCCTGGCCGGCGGATACGCGCTCGCGCGCTTCGATTTCCGGCTCAAGAAGGGTTTCATGCTGGCCCTGCTGTGCTCGCAGTTCGTGCCGGGCGCGCTGCTGCTCGTGCCGCTGTTCCAGATCTTCGCCGGCCTGCGGATGATCAATTCCTTCGGGAGCGTGATCATCGCCGAGACCGTGTTCCAGCTGCCGCTGTCAATGATCCTCATCAGCGGCTTCATCCGGAACGTGCCGTACTCCCTGGAGGAGGCCGCGTGGGTCGACGGCTGCGGACGGTTCAAGGCCTTCCGCATCGTGGTGCTGCCGCTGCTGCGGCCGGGCCTGGTCGCGGTCGGCTCCTTCGCCTTCGTCCACGCCTGGAACCACTTCCTCTTCGCCCTGATGTTCCTCAGCAACCAGGAGAAGCAGACCATCCCGGTCGGTCTCAACACCCTGATGGGCGCGGACAGCGTCGACCTCGGCGCGCTCGCGGCGGGCGGGGTGATCGCCGCCGTGCCGGTGGTGATCGTGTTCGCCTTCATCCAGAAGTGGCTGGTCACCGGCTTCAGCGCGGGGGCGGTGAAGGGATGAGCGCACTGAGCCCGAACAGCCCGATCGGGCGGGTCGGAGGGGTCGGACGGGTCGATACGCCGGTGCCCGTGGTGCTCGCGGGGGCCCGGGGTCACGGCCGCTGGCACCTGGGCGAGCTGCGTCGCCTCGAAGGCGCGGGGCTCGTCCGGCTCGTCGGGGTCTGCGAGCTGAGCCCGCTGGACGCCACGGAGCTGGCCGGCTTCGAGGCGCTGCCCGCGCAGTCGCCGGACCTCGACGCACTGCTCGCCGCCACCGGCGCGCGGATCGCGATCGTCTGCACTCCCATCGCCACCCACGCCGACCTCGCTCTCGTGGCCGCCCGGCACGGCGTCCACCTCCTCCTGGAGAAGCCGCCGACCCCCTCCTACGCGGAGTTCCGGCGGATGACCGAGGGCGTCGCGGCGGCCGGGGTGGCCTGCCAGGTCGGCTTCCAGTCGCTCGGCTCGCACGCCGTGCCCGCGATCCGGGAACTGATCGCGGACGGGGTGATCGGCGAGCTGCTCGGGGTCGGCGGGGCCGGGGCGTGGGTGCGTGACGAGGCGTACTTCCGGCGGGCGCCGTGGGCGGGACGGCGGCGGCTCGACGGTGCCGACGTCGTCGACGGGGCACTCACCAACCCGCTGGCCCACGCCGTCGCCACCGCCCTCGCGCTCGCGGGCGCCTCGCGCGCCGAGGACGTCGTCCACATCGAGACGGAACTGTCCCGCGCGCACGCCATCGAGTCCGACGACACCTCCTGCGTCCGGATCGTCACGGCGGCCGGTCCGCAGGTGACGGTCGCGGCGACGCTGTGCGCGGAGACGGCTGCCGAGCCGTATGTCGTGGTGCACGGCAGCCGCGGGCGCATCACGTTCTGGTACAAGCAGGACCGGGTGCTGCTCCAGCGGGCCGGGCACGGCCCGGTGGAGACCGCGCACGGCCGCACCGGACTCCTGGAGAACCTCATCGCCCATCTGACGGCCGGCGAGCGGCTGCTGGTGCCGCCGGAGGAGACGGGCGCGTTCATGCGGGTGGTGGAGGCCGTGCGGTGCGCTCCCGACCCGGTGGAGCTTCCGGAGGAGTTTCGGCGGACGGTACGGGGCGAGGGCGGGCCGCGGCGGACGGTGCCCGGGATCGGGCGGCTCGTCGACGAGAGCGCCGAGACGCTGAGGCTGTTCTCCGAGCTGGGCGCGCCCTGGGCGCGGCGGGCGCGGGAGGTGGTCCGGTGAGCACGGCAGGTGGTCCGGTGAGCGCCGGAGGTGGTCAGGTGAGCACGGCAGGTGGTCCGGTGGGCGCCGCAGGTGGTCCGGTGGGCGCGCCCGACGTCCTGGAGCTGCGCTGCGCGGGGCGGCCGGTGGCCTCGTACACGACCCGGCCGGGTCTCTCGGCCCGGCACTCCCCCCGTCCCTTTCTGCACCCGGTGACGACCCTGGCGGGGGTGCCGGTCAGCGAGTTGCTGCCCGCCGACCATCCGCACCATCTGGGGGTGTCGGTCGCGGTGCCCGACGTGGGCGGTCACAACTTCTGGGGCGGGCGGACCTTCGTGCGCGGCCGGGGGCCGACCGAGCTCGACAACCACGGCGCCCAGCGGCACGAGGGCTTCGCCCGGTGCGCGCCGGACGGTTTCACCGAGCTGCTCAGCTGGACGGCCGGCGGCGGAGTTGTTCTTCGAGAGGAACGAATCCTGCGGCTGCGGGCGCTGACCCCCACGGCCTGGGCGCTCGACCTCGGCTTCGCGCTGACCGACGCGTCGGGGGCGGGGCTCTCGATCGGCAGCCCCGCGACCAACGGACGTCCGGGCGCCGCGTACGGCGGGTTCTTCTGGCGTGCCCCCAAGGAGGCGGCCCCGCCGGAGGTGTTCGGCGCGGCCGGGGACGGGGAGGCCGCCGTGCACGGGAGGCGCGGCGACTGGGTCGCGCTCGCCGGCGAGGGCTGGACGCTGGTGTTCGCCGGGGCGGACGAGGAGACCCGGCGTGATCCGTGGTTCGTCCGCGCCGCGGAGTATCCGGGCGTCGGATCCTCCCTCGCCCATCACCGTCGGCTCGATGTCCCGGCCGGTGGCACGGTGGTACGGCGGGTGGTCACCGTGGTGGCCGACGGCCGGCTCGACCGGGTGGCCGCCGCGGCCCTCGTCCGCGAGGCGGTGGCGTCATGACCGCTCCTTACGGGCAGCCGGAACCGCCGACCGGGGACCTGGGCGACGGGACCTACCGCAATCCGGTGCTCGCCGCCGACTGGTCCGATCCCGATGTGGTCCGGGTGGGCGACGACTTCTATCTGACCGCGTCCAGCTTCGGACGCGCCCCCGGCCTGCCGCTGCTGCACTCGCGCGACCTCGTCAACTGGACGCTCGTCGGGCACGCCCTCGACCGGCTGCGGCCGGAGGCGGCGTTCGCCGCGCCCCGGCACGACGCGGGGGTGTGGGCGCCGTCGCTGCGTCACCGCGACGGCCGGTTCTGGATCTTCTGGGGCGATCCCGACCACGGGATCTTCCAGGTGAACTCCCCTTCTGTACGGGGCCCGTGGAGCGAGCCGCACCTGGTGAAGGCGGGCCGGGGGCTGATCGACGCGTGCCCGCTGTGGGACGAGGAGACCGGCGAGGCGTATCTGGTGCACGCCTGGGCCAAGTCCCGCGCGGGGTTCAACAACCGGCTGACCGGACACCGGATGAGCCCGGACGGCACCCGGCTCCTGGACGCGGGCACGACGCTGGTCGACGCCGACCGGATCCCCGGCTGGTTCACCCTGGAGGGGCCCAAGCTGTACCGGCACGACGGCTGGTTCTGGATCCTCGCGCCGGCCGGGGGGGTGGCCACGGGCTGGCAGGGCGCCTTCCGGTCGCGGTCGTTCTTCGGCCCGTACGAAGAACGGGTGGTCCTGGCCCAGGGCGACACCCCGGTCAACGGCCCCCATCAGGGCGGCTGGGTGCGCACGGGGCGGGGCGAGGACTGGTTCCTGCACTTCCAGCAGCGCGGGGCGCACGGACGGGTGGTGCACCTCCAGCCGATGCGCTGGGACGGCGACGGCTGGCCGGTGCTCGGCCGCGACGGGGCACCCGTCCTGGTCCATCCGAAGCCGGACCTGCCGGAACAGCCCGTCTCGGCGCCTGTGTGCGACGACCGGTTCCCGGGCGGGCGGTTCGGGCGTCAGTGGCAGTGGACGGCCAACCCGGCGGCGGGCTGGACCGTCGGGCACGCCGGTGACGGGCTGCGCCTGACGTGCGGGCGCACCGAGCTCATCGACGATCTGCGGGCCCTGCCGTGGATCCTCACCCAGCGGATGCCGGCCCGGGCCTGCGCCGTGGAGGTGGTGCTCGCCCTGGACGCCCGGACGACGGCGCCCGGGGCCAGGGCCGGGCTCGTGGTCCTCGGTGACGCCTACAGCTGGATCGGGCTCGCCCGCGAGGGCGAGGGTGCGGTGCGGCTCGTGCACCGGTTCGCCCCGGCGAACGCCGACCGGGAACGGGACGCGGCGCCGTCGCTGCCCGCGCCCGGCGGCCGGGCCTCCCTGCGGATCGAACTGACCGCCGACGCCCGCTGCCGCTTCGCGGCGGACACCGGCGGGGGATTCGTTCCGCTCGGTCAGGAATTCGCCGCCACGCCCTGGCGGTGGGTCGGGGCGCTGCTCGGCCTGTTCGCCGCGGCGCCGCCCGGGGCCGGGCACGCCGGGACGGCCGAGTTCACCGCGTTCCGCATCACCCCGTAGCTCCCCGCTTCCCCCTCCCGCACCCCAGCCCCCACACCCGTACCCCTGCATCCACCGTATCCCCGCACGACCCGAGAGAAGAGAGCCGACGATGAACGTCTTCCGTGGCGGACGGTACAGAGCCGCCTGCGCCCTCGCCCTGACCACCGTGCTCGCGCTGACCGTCTCCGCCTGCGGCGACGACGGCAGCGGCGCCGCCGGCGACAAGGGCGGCGAGGGCTCGGGCAAGGGCGAGATCACCTTCTGGGACAACAACGGCGGTGTCCGCACCGACATCTGGAAGGAGATCATCGCCGACTTCGAGAAGGCGAACCCCGACATCAAGGTGAAGTACGTCGGGATCGCCTCCAAGGAGGTGCAGTCCAAATACGACACGGCCATCCAGGGCGGCGGCCTGCCCGACGTCGGCGGTGTCGGCGCCGCCATGCTGGCCGGGATCGCCGCGCAGAACGCCCTGGAGCCCCTGGACGCGCGGGTCGACGCGAGCCCGCTCAAGGGCAAGCTCAACGAGGGCATGGTCGAGAGCGTGAAGTCGGCCGGCGGCCAGGGGAAGCTGTTCACCGTCCCCACCTCCGCCAACAACGGCGTCCTGTACTACCGCACCGATCTGTTCGAGGCGGCCGGTCTGAAGGAGCCGTCCACCTGGTCGGCGTTCTACACGGCCGCCGAGAAGCTGACGGACCGGAAGAAGAACCGCTTCGGCTACACGATCCGCGGCGGTGCCGGCTCGGTCGCCCAGGCCCTGGACGCCATGTACGGCCAGAGCGGGATCACCAGTTTCTGGAAGGGCGACAAGACCACCGTCAACGACCCGGCGAACGTGGCGGCCCTGGAGAAGTACGCCGGGCTGTTCAAGCGGACGACCCCCGCCGCCGACGTCAACAACGACTTCACCAAGATGGTCGCGCAGTGGGACAGCGGCGAGATCGGCATGCTCAACCACAACCTGGGCTCCTACCAGGACCATGTGAAGGCACTCGGCACCGAGAAGTTCCGGGGCATCCCCAACCCGACCAAGGACGACGGCACGCGGGTGCAGGTCTCCAACCCGGTCGACGGCCTCGGCCTGTTCTCGTCCAGCAAGAACAAGGCGGCGGCCTGGAAGTTCATCGAGTACGCCGCCTCCCACGAGGCCAACAGCAAGTGGAACAAGTCGGCGGGCGCCATCCCGTCGAACACCGAGGCCGCGAAGGACGCCTGGATCCGGCAGTCCGAGCCGACCCGGCTCGCCGCCGAGGCCCTGTTCAGCGGAAAAACGGTGATCGTGCAGCTGCCGTACTACCTGCCGGACTGGAACACCATCTCCAAGGCCGACAACGAGCCCGCCTTCCAGAAGGTGCTGCTCGGCACGATGTCCGCGAAGGAGTTCCTCGACGACCTCGCCGAGCAGCTGAACGAGGCACAGGCCGAGTGGAAGAGCCTGGGCCGGTGACCGTGACCCGCCGCGGTCTGCTGGCGGCCGGGGCGGGCCTCGCGCTCGCCCCGGCCGGGGCAGCGGCCGCCGCCGCAGCCCCGAGGGGGACCCGCATGCGCACCCTGTACGTGGCCGGCGACTCCACCGCCGCGCGGAAGTACGCCGATGCCGCGCCCGAGACCGGCTGGGGCATGGCGCTCCCGTTCTTCCTGCACCGGGACGTCACGGTGGCCAACCACGCCGTCAACGGCCGCAGCACGAAGAGCTTCCTCGCCGAGGGGCGGCTGGAGCCGATCCTGGAGGCCGTACGGCCCGGGGACGTGCTGATCGTCCAGTTCGGCCACAACGACCAGAAGACCACGGACCCGGCGCGCGGCACCGACCCGTGGACGACCTACCAGGAGAACCTGCGGGTCTTCGTGACCGGCGCCCGCGAGCGCGGGGCGCTGCCGGTGATCGCGACCTCGGTGGAGCGGCGCCGGTTCGACGCCGCCGGGACGGCGCAGCGCACCCTCGGCGCGTACCCGGCGGCGATGCGGGCGGTGGCGCGGGAGGACGACGTGCCGCTGCTCGACCTGGAGGCGCTGTCCCTGGCGCTGTGGCAGGAGCTGGGACCGGAGGCGACGAAGACGTACTTCAACTGGACGCCGGCCGAGCAGGACAACACGCACTTCAACCCGCCGGGCGCGATCGAGGTGGCCCGGCTGGTGGCGGGCGAGCTGCTGCGCACCGGGGTGCTGGCGCCGCGCGAGACGCGCCGGCTGGACGACGCGATACCCGCCGGGTGGATCACCTGGCCCGATTCGGAGGAGAGCTGAGCATGGGTCACGAGCGGAGAACGCGGGGAGTGCCGGGAACGCGGACGACCGGCGGGACGCGGGGCACGCGGCGTACGGGGAAGGCGTGGGCGGCGGGCGCGGTCGCGCTGGCCGCGGCGGTCGCCGGACCGGTGCCGGTCGCCCAGGCCGGGCAGGCCGGGCAGGCCGGGCAGGCCGCGCACGCACCCCAGGCCGGACAGGTCGCCCGGACCGGACCGAGCGCGCAGGCCGGGCAGGGCGCGCAGACCGGACAGGGCGCGCAGACCGACACGACCGGACAGGCCGGGCACACCGGGTCCTCCCCCGAGCGGGCCGTGCTCGGTGCCGGGGACGGCTGGGCCTCGGAGGGCACGGGGACGACCGGCGGCTCGGCGGCCGTCGCGTCCCGGGTCTTCACGGTCACCACCTGGGAGGAGTTCCGGGCCGCGCTCGCCGTGCCGGGCACGGAGCCGCGGATCGTCCGGGTGGTGGGAACGCTGGACGCGACGGCCGCGGGCTGCTCGGCGTTCGAGGAGCCCGGCTACGACTTCGGCGCCTATCTCGCCGCCTACGACCCGAAGGTGTGGGGCTACGACAAGGAGGTCAGCGGCCCGCAGGAGGACCTGCGGGCGGCGTCGGCGGCCCGCCAGGGCCAGGCGGTCAAGGTGAAGGTGCCCGCCAACACCACCGTCGTCGGGGTCGGGCGCTCCGCCGGGATCACCGGTGGCAGCCTGCAGATCACCGGCGTGGACAACGTCATCGTCCGCAACCTCACCCTGGAGAGCCCGCTGGACTGTTTCCCGCAGTGGGATCCGACGGACGGGGCGACGGGGGCGTGGAACTCCGAGTACGACAGCATGGTCGTGTACGGCTCCACGCACGTGTGGATCGACCACAACACGTTCACCGACGGGGCCCACCCGGACTCCTCCCTGCCGTCGTACTACGGGGAGCTGTACCAGCAGCACGACGGCGAGCTGGACATCGTGCGGGGCGCGGACCTCGTGACGGCCTCGTGGAACGTGTTCGCCGACCACGACAAGACGCTGATGATCGGCAACAGCGACAGCGCGGCCGCCACGGACCGGGGGAAGCTGCGGGTCACCCTGCACCACAACCTCTTCAAGAACGTGGTCGAGCGGGCGCCGCGGGTCCGGTTCGGCAAGGTCGACGCGTACAACAACCACTTCGTGGTGCCGGGTCCGCCGTACGCGTACTCCCTCGGGATCGGGCAGGAGTCGCAGCTGGTCGCGGAGAAGAACGCGTTCACGCTCGCCGAGGGGGTCCCGGCCGGGCGGATCCTGAAGAAGTGGAAGGACGCCCCGGTCACCACGTCCGGGAACCTCGTCAACGGGCGGGCGGTCGATCTGCTCGCCGTGCACAACGCGGAGTTCCCGGGTGAGGTGCTGCGCGCGGACGCGGGCTGGACGCCCACGCTGCGCGCCCGGGTCGACCGGCCCCAGGCGCTGCCGGGTCTGATCGGCCACCGCGCGGGCGCGGGCCGCACCCTACGCTGAGCCTTGGCCTGACCTGGCCTGGCCTGGCCTGACCTGACCTGACCTGGCCTGACCTGGCCTGACCTGGCCTGAGCTCTGATCCTGGGGCCGGGCCTGGGCTGAGCTCCGCCTCTGCGCTGAGCCCCACCCCTCCCGTACGGCCCTGGCCCGAGCCCCGCCCTTCCCGTACTGCCGGTGCGGCGCCGTCTGCCTCCTGTCGCGGCGGCCCCGCACCGGCCCTCCACTCCCCCTGCCCTTCTCTCTCGCGAGGAGCCTCCCCATGCCTTCGTTCAGCCGCCGTGCCCTGCTCAGCGCGGGTGCCGGCGCGGCGCTCGTCCTCGCCGTGCCCGCCGCGGCGCGCGCCCAGGAGCGGCGCCGTCCCTTCGGCCGGTTCGGCTCGCCCTCGGCGCGGCTCACCGCGCGCACGCTGTTCGTGCACCCGGGCGGCCTCGGTGACCACCGCTCCGTCCAGGCGGCGGTGTCGGCCGCGGGCGGCCCCGGCTGGACGCTGGTCCTGGCGCCCGGCACGTACCGCGAGACCGTCGCGGTGAGCGCCGCTCGTGCGGACATGACGTGGATCGGGGCGAGCGAGGACGCCCGGGACGTCGTGGTGGTCTTCGACAACGCGGCCGGCACGCTCCGCCCGGACGGGACGCCGTACGGCACGACCGGTTCGGCGACCACCACCGTGCAGGCCGACGGGTTCAGCGCCCACTGGGTCACCTTCGCCAACGACTTCCTGCGCAGCGACCTGCCCGGCAGCAGCGGGACGCAGGCGGTGGCGCTGAAGGTGCAGGGCGACCGGTCGGCGTTCCGGCACTGCCGGTTCCTCGGCCACCAGGACACCCTGTACGCCGACTCGATGGCGTTGTCCCACGTCGCCCGGCAGTACTTCGCCCACTGCCACGTCGAGGGCGACGTCGACTTCGTCTTCGGCCGGGCGACGGCGGTCTTCGAGCACTGCCGGTTCCACACGCTGCTGCGGGAGGACCGGACGGACGCGCCGCTGGGCTTCGTCTTCGCGCCGTCGACCGCGCGCACCACCCCGTACGGCTTCCTGGCGTCCCGCTGCCGGGTGACGAGCGAGGCTCCGGACGGTTTCTACAAGCTGGCGCGGCCGTGGGTGCGGGCTCGGACCCGACGGCCTGGCCGTCCCTGGTCGTCCGCGACAGCGTGCTCGGGCCGGGGATCGACGCGGTCGCCCCGTACGCGCACATGCGTGAGGCCCACCCGTGGCAGCGGCAGCGGTTCGCCGAGTACCGCAACACCGGCCCGGGCGCGGAGGTGTCGGTCCCGGAGAACCGGCCGCAGCTGACGGCCGGGCAGGCCGCGGCGGCGACCCGGACGGCGTATCTCGGTGACTGGGACCCGCGCGGCGCTCTCCACCTCTGACGCCCGGTACGCGGGACCGGGACCCGCGCGGCGCCCTCCGCCCCTGACGCCCGGTACGCGGGCTGTCGGTCAGCCGGCGAACGGCGTGGCCGGCAGCCCCTCTCCGATGTCCGGGAGGACGAGCAGGGAGCCGGCGAGCGGTTCGGGGTCGGCGAGGCCGGTGCGGGCGGTCGTGACGTACAGGTCGCGCAGCCCGGGGCCGCCGAAGGCGCAGGCGGTCGGCCGGCGCACCGGCAGCGCAAGGGTGCGGTCGAGCGTGCCGGCGGGGGTGTAGCGGTGGAGCCGGCCGCCGTCCCAGAGGGCTACCCAGACGCAGCCCTCGGCGTCCACGGTGAGGCCGTCGGGGAAGCCGGCGTCCGGTGCGACGGTCGCGAAGGGGCGTCGTTCGACGACGCGGCCGTCCTCGACGCGGAGGGTGTCGATCCGGCGGGTGGGGCTGTCGATGTAGTACGCGAGCCGGTGGTCGGGGCTCCAGCCGATGCCGTTGCTGACGCTCACTCCGGTCAGGAGCGGGCTGGTGCTGCCGTCGGGGGCGACGCGGCGGAGGTCGCCGCCGCCCTCGCGTTCGTCGTAGCGCATGGTGCCGGCCCACAGGCTGCCGTCGGGGGCGACGGCGGCGTCGTTGCCGCGGCGGCCGGGCACGGGGTCGTGCCACAGCCAGGCGAAGGTGCCGTCGGGGTCGTAGCGGCCGACGCCGTCCCTGAGGTTGACGACGAGTCCGCCGCCGGCGCGGGGTTTCGCGGCGCCGACGTGCTGGCCGACGTCCGTCACGTGGTCGGCGCCGGTCGTCGGGTCGTGGTGGTGGACGCGGGAGGCGAGGATGTCGACCCAGATCAGCCGGGCACCGGCCGGATCCCAGGTGGGGCCCTCGCCGAGGGCGGCGTCCGTCCGCACGGCGACCTCGGGGGCCGGCGGCCTCATCGCCGGGCCGTCCGGTGGCCGAGGCGCAGGGACAGGTCGGCGGCGCCCCGGGCGGCGAGCGTGGTGAGTTCGGTCTCGCGCTCCTCGCTCCAGCGGATCACGGGGACGGAGATGGACAGGGCGGCGACGACCCGCCCGGAGCCGTCCCGTACGGGGGCGGCGACACAGGACACGTCGGGGTTGGACTCGCGGTGCTCGGTGGCGGTGCCGCGGGCGCGGACGGCGGCGAGTTCGGCGCGCAGGGCGGCGGGGTCGGTGATGCTGTTCGGGGTCATGGCGGCGAGTTCGCGGCCGTCGATCCGGGCGTCGAGCTCTGCCTCGGGCAGGGCGGCGAGCAGCATCTTGCCGACGGAGGTGCAGTGGGCGGGGAGGCGGCGGCCGGCGGCGGAGACCATGCGGACGGCGTGGGTGGAGTCGACCTTGGCGATGTAGATGACGTCCAGGTCCTCCAGGACGGCGACGTGGACGGTCTCGTCGCAGGTCTCGGCGATCTCCTGGGCGACGCGCCGTCCTTCGGCGGCGAGGTCGAGCTGTTCGGCGTAGCGGCTGCCGAGCTGGTGGGTGCGGACGCCGAGGCGGTAGCGGCCGGGCTGCTCCGGCACGAGGGCCAGGTAGTGGCGGGCCGCGAGGGTGGTGAGCAGTTCGTGGGTGGTGGTGCGCGGGAGTCCGAGCTTGCGGGTGATCTCCGGGGCGGAGAGGGTGTCGTCGCTCTGGAGGAACAGTTCGAGTATGTCGAATGCCCTGGTCACCGCCGGTACGAGACGCCCCATGGCCGTCCACCCGCCCCTCTGTCCGTTCGATATCCCGACCGTTGGTCGGTATGACGAACTTAGGCTAACCAGGCGGGGGTTCGCGGGCAATGGCCGCGCGGACCATTGACACCCGGGAGACGGCTGCGTACGGTCGCGCCACCATTTCGAACGCGTGACGATATCTCGAACATATCGCATCACTCGAACATCAGGGAGCATCTGCCGTGCGCATCACGGGAATCACCACCCATGTCGTCGGAACGCCCTGGAGGAACCTCACCTACGTCCTCGTCCACACGGACGAGGGCCTGACCGGAGTCGGCGAGACCCGGATGCTCGGCCACACCGACGCGCTGATCGGCTACCTGCGCGAGGCCGAGGCCAACCACATCGCAGGATCGGACCCGTTCGCGGTCGAGGACCTGGTCCGGCGGATGAAGTACGGGGACTACGGCCGGGCCGGCGAGATCGTCATGTCCGGCATCGCCGTGATCGAGACGGCCTGCTGGGACATCAAGGGCAAGGCCCTCGGCGTGCCCGTGTGGCAGCTGCTCGGCGGACAGGTGACCGACCGCGTCAAGGCGTACGCCAACGGCTGGTACACCACCGAGCGCACCCCGGAGGCCTACCACAAGGCGGCCCAGGAGGTGGTCGCGCGCGGCTACCGGGCCCTGAAGATCGACCCGTTCGGCAACGGCCACCTCGAACTGGACGCCGAGCGCTCCCGGTACGCGGTCTCCCTGATCGAGGCGGTCCGCGACGCCATCGGCCCGGACACCGAGCTGATGCTGGAGATGCACGGGCGCTTCTCCCCCGCCACGGCCGTACGGCTCGCCCGCGAGCTGGCCCCGTTCCGGCCGGCCTGGCTGGAGGAGCCGGTGCCGCCGGAGAACCTCAAGGCGCTGAAGAAGGTCGCCGACAAGGTGGACCTGCCGATCGCGACCGGGGAGCGGATCCACGACCGGATCGAGTTCCGCGAGCTCTTCGAGTCCCAGGCGGCGGACATCATCCAGCCCGACCTCGGGCACATCGGCGGCATCCTGGAGACCCGCAAGCTCGCCGCCACCGCCGAGACCCACTACGTCATGGTCGCCCCGCACAACGTGGGCGGTTCGGTGCTCACCGCCGCCTCCCTGCAACTGGCCGCCTGCACCCCGAACTTCAAGATCCTGGAGCACTTCAACGACTTCGCCGACGCGGAGATCACCGGGATCGTGCGGGGCGCGCCCCGGGTCGACCCGGAGACCGGCTGCTTCGAGATCTCGCACGCCCCGGGCCTCGGCGTCGAGCTGGACGTGGACGCCGCCGCCGAATTCCCGCAGCAGCGCGCCCACTTCGACCTGTGGGCCGAGGGCTGGGAGCGGAGGGCCCCGAAGTGAGCGGCGGCACCAGGACGTCCCCGGCCGCGGGGCCGGTGCCGGGTTATTCGACTCCGGGCCCGGGTTCGACGCCGGGCCCGGGTTCGACGCCGGGCCTGCATCCGGCACCGGCACCAGGACCGGATTCGGCACCGGGCCGGGATTCGGCACCGGGACCGCATTCGGCGCCGGACTCCGATGCGGCGCCGGCACCGGGCCCGGCCGTCAGCCGCGCGGTCCTCGTCCCCGAGCCCGGCCGACACCTCCTGGTGACGCGCCCGGTGCCCGAACCGGGTCCGGGCGAGGTGCGACTGCGGGTGGCCGCCGCCGGCATCTGCCTGAGCGACCGCGAGCTGTACGAGGGACACCGCGCCCCCGGCTACGTCCGCTACCCGGTCGTGCCCGGCCACGAGTGGTCGGGCACCGTCGAGGCGGTGGGCCCCGGCGGTGACCCGGCGCTCGTCGGCCGCAAGGCCGTCGCCGAGGGCTTCCGCAGCTGCGGCGACTGCGAGCGGTGCCGATGCGGGGAGACCAGCCTGTGCACCGGCGGGTACGCGGAGACCGGGTTCACCGAGCCCGGCGCCTTCGCCGACCACGTGGTCGTGCCCGCCCGGCTGCTCCACCTCCTGCCCGACGGGTCCGATCTGCGCGCCGCCGCGCTGCTCGAACCGGCCGCCGTGGTCTCCGCCGCCGTACGGGCCGGCCGGCCGCGGCCCGGCGAGCGGATCGCGGTCGTCGGCGCCGGCACCCTCGGCCTGCTCGCCGTCCAGCTGCTCGCCGCCTCCTCGCCCGCCGCGCTGGCCGTGGTCGAGCCCCGGGCGGCCCGCGGGGAGCAGGCGCTGCGGCAGGGCGCGACCGAGCTGCTGGTCCCTGGCGAGGCGGAGCGGGCGGCGCACGGCCGCTTCGACCTGGTGGTGGAGACGGCCGGCGCCCCGACCACGGCCGCGTCCTCGTGCCTGCTCGCCCGCAGGGGCGGACGGGTGGTGCTCACCGGGATGTTCGCGGAGGGGGCCGTCGGCATCGACCCGGTCCACCTCTCGGTCAGCCAGCTTCAGGTGCGCAGCGTCTTCGGGGCGTCGTCCGCCGACTGGGCCGGGGCGGTGGCCGCCTTCGGCGACGGTCTGCTCGATCCGGCGGCGCTGATCAGCCACGAGTTCCCGCTGGAGCGGTTCGCGGAGGCCCTGGCCCTGGTGGGCGGCGGCGATCCGGGGACCGGCAAGGTGCTGCTGCGCCCCTGAGGGGGCGGCACCGGCCGCGTACGACCGTGGACCGTGGTCGACCGACACCCGCGTACGGCCGCGTACCGCCGTGGGCGACCGACACCCGCGTACAGCCGGTGCCCCTGGGCGACCGACACCCCCGTGCAGCCGTACGCCGTGGGCCGGTGCCTCCTCGTCGCCCCACTCGCGAACAACGTCCGACATATCGAACAGAAGGGTCCTCCCGTGACCGCTCTGCCCGCACCACCGCGTCGGCCCGGCGCCGCCGCACTCGCCCGGATCGGCCATCCCGTCCCCGCGGCCGAGACCGCCGACACTTCCCCGCACACCTTCCCCGACGGCGGCACCTGGCGCACGGAGATCCCGTCCGTCGAGGGCCCCGAAGCGCTCGCCGAGGTCCTGAAGGAGAGCACCCGGCTCGACGTGCCGGTGCACCGGATCAGCCAGGGCAGCGGCGTGTGGATGCTCACCGACGACGAGATCACCGAGATGGTGGACGCCTGCGCCGAACGCTCCGTGGAGCTCTGCCTGTTCACGGGGCCGCGCGGCACCTGGGACATCGGTGCCGCCACCCGCACCGACTCCGGCGGGGCCGGGCTGCGGGCCCGCGGCCACGACGGCCTCGCCGGGTGCGTGGAGGACGCCGTCCGCGCCACGGAGCTCGGCGTGCGCTGTCTGCTGGTCGCCGACGAGGGCGTGCTGTGGACGCTGCACCGGCTGCGGACGGAGGGAGTGCTGCCCGCCGACACCACGTTCAAGGTGTCCGCGCTGATCGGCCCGGTCAACCCGGCCTCGTACGCGCTGTACGAGCGGCTCGGCGCCGACTCGCTCAACGTGCCCTCCGACCTCGCGCTCGCCCATCTCACGGAGATCCGGCGGGTCAGCCGCGCGCCGATGGACCTCTATGTGGAGGCACCGGACGATCTCGGCGGCTACGTCCGCATGTACGAGACGGCCGAGCTGATCCGGCGCGGCGCGCCGCTCTACCTGAAGTTCGGCCTGAGCCGGGCGGCCGGCATCTACCCGTACGGCGCCCATCTGCGCGAGCACGCCCTCGCCACCGCGCGCGAGCGGGTGCGGCGCGGGCGGCTCGTCCTCGACCTGCTGGCCCGGCACGGCGCCGGCGGCGGCATGTCGCCGCTCGGCTCCCGGCTGCCCGGCGAGCTCCGCCGATTCCCCGCGACCGAAGGGAACTGATCCATGCGCACCCGTACGCTGCGCGCCGCCGCGGCCGCCGCCCTGTTCACCACGCTGCTCGCCGGCTGCGGCCAGGAGGCCCGGGGCGGCAGCCGCTACCAGCCCGACAAGGGCAAGGGCGGCACGATCGGCCTCGCCCTGCCGACCAAGGCGTCGGAGCGCTGGATCGCCGACGGCGAGAACATGGCGGAGCAGTTCCGCAAGGCCGGCTACCAGACCGACCTGCAGTACGGCGACGACAAGGTCGAGAACCAGATCGCCCAGATCGAGAACATGATCACCAAGGGCCGGCGGCTCCTGGTGATCGCCGCGATCGACGGCGCGGCCCTCACCGACGTGCTCCGGCGCGCCCACGACGCCGGCATCCCCGTGATCTCCTACGACCGGCTCATCATGGGTACCGAGCACGTCGACTACTACGCCTCCTTCGACAACGAGCGGGTCGGGGAGCTCCAGGCCCGCTACATCGTCGACAAGCTGCGGCTCGGCGCCCCGGCGCGGACCGGCACGAAGCCGTACGACATCGAGCTGTTCGCAGGTTCCCCGGACGACAACAACACCCGCTACTTCTGGAACGGCGCCATGAAGGTGCTCCAGCCGTACCTGGACAGCGGGCAGCTCGTCGTGCGCAGCGGGCAGACCCGGATGAACCAGGCGACCACCCTGCGCTGGGACGGCGGCACCGCGCAGCGCCGGATGGACGACCTGATCAGCAAGAACTACGGCGCCGAGAGCGTCGACGCGGTCCTCTCCCCGTACGACGGGATCTCGATCGGCATCATCTCCGCCCTGCGGAGCGCCGGTTACGGCACGCCGGGGCACCCGCTGCCCGTGGTCACCGGGCAGGACGCCGAACTCGCCTCGGTCAAGTCGATCATGCGCGGGGAGCAGACCCAGACCGTCTTCAAGGACACCCGCAAGCTCGCCGCCCGGGCGGTCGCCATGGGCGACGCCGTCCTGAACGGCCGGGAGCCGGAGGTCAACAACGTGAAGGACTACGACAACGGGAAGAAGACCGTCCCGGCGTACCTGCTGGACCCGGTCAGCATCGACCGGACCAACACCCAGCTCCTGGTCCGCGAGGGCTACTTCACCGCGGGACAGCTCTCATGAGCCGGCCGCCGGTGCTGGAGATGCGGTCGATCACCAAGACCTTCCCCGGGGTGCGGGCGCTCGACGGGGTGGAGCTGACCGTCCGGCCGGGCGAGATCCACGCCCTGTGCGGGGAGAACGGGGCGGGCAAGTCCACGCTGATGAAGGTGCTCAGCGGGGTCCATCCGCACGGCTCCTACGAGGGCGAGATCCTTTTCGACGGCAGGCCGCTCGCGCTGCGTGACATCCGGGACGGCGAACGCCACGGGATCGTGATCATCCATCAGGAGTTGGCGCTGGTCCCGCATCTGTCGATCGCCGAGAACCTCTTCCTGGGCAACGAGCGCGCCCGGCGCGGGATCGTCGACTGGCCCGGGACGCTGCGCGAGGCGGGCCGGCTGCTGCGGCGCGTCGGGCTGCGCGAGCATCCGGGCACGCCGGTGTCCGAACTGGGCGTCGGAGGGCAGCAGTTGGTGGAGATCGCGAAGGCGCTCGCCAAGGAGGTGAAGCTGCTCATCCTCGACGAGCCGACGGCCGCCCTCAACGACGCCGACAGCGCGGCCCTGCTCGGACTCGTCCTGGAGCTGCGCTCCCAGGGCATCGCCTGTGTCGTCATCTCGCACAAGCTGGGTGAGATCCGGCGCGTCGCCGACACCGTGACGGTGCTCCGTGACGGCCGGACGGTCGAGACGCTCACGGTCCGCGCGACGCCCGACGCCGCGCCGGACGTCTCCGAGGACCGGATCATCCGGGGCATGGTCGGGCGGGCCCTCGACCGGCGCTTCCCCGAGCGGACCCCGTACACGGGCGCGGACGCGGGACGGGAGGCGCTGCGGGTGCGCGGCTGGACGGTCCGTCACCCTCTCGACCGGCGGCGCACCGTCGTCGACGACGTGTCGCTGACGGTGGGCCGGGGCGAGATCGTGGGGATCGCGGGGCTGATGGGAGCGGGCCGTACCGAGCTCGCGATGTCGCTGTTCGGGCGCTCCTACGGGCGGTACACGGCCGGCACGGTGGCGGTCGACGGCCGGGAGACCAGCACGGCGAGCGTGCCGGAGGCGATCGCGGCGGGTCTCGCCTATGTGACCGAGGACCGCAAGCGGTACGGCCTGAACCTGGTCGACACGGTGCACCGCAACATCTCGCTCGCCTCGCTGCACCGGATGACGCGGCGCGGAAGGGTGGACGAGCACCGGGAGCGGCGGGTCGCCGAGGACTTCCGCACCGGGCTGAACATCAAGACGCCCACCGTCCTGGAGGAGGTCGGCCGGCTGTCCGGCGGCAACCAGCAGAAGGTGGTCCTCGGGCGGTGGATCCACGCCGACCCGAAGGTGCTCATCCTCGACGAGCCGACCCGCGGTGTCGACGTGGGCGCCAAGTACGAGATCTACACGGTGATCGACCGGCTCGCCGCCGAGGGGCGGGCGGTGCTGCTCATCTCCTCGGAGCTGCCGGAGCTCCTCGGCATGTGCGACCGGATCTACACGATGGCCGAGGGCCGGCTGACCGCCGAGGTCGCCCGCGCGGAGGCCACCCAGGAAACCCTGATGCGCCATATGACCCTGAGCGGAAGCTGAGGCCCCGACATGACGACCACGACCCCTTCCGCGCAAGGCACCCCCGTCGGGCGGCCGGACCGCCCGTCCGCGGGCGCGCTGCTCGTCGCCGGGCTGCGGGCGAACATGCGCCAGTACGGCATGCTCGTCGCGCTCGCCTTCCTCGTCGTGCTGTTCCAGATATGGACCGACGGCACGCTGCTGCTGCCGAACAACGTCTCCAACCTGATCCAGCAGAACAGCTACATCCTCATCCTTGCCATGGGCATGATGATCGTGATCGTGGCCGGTCACATCGACCTGTCCGTGGGCTCGCTGGCCGCGTTCGTCGGCGCGCTCGCCGCGGTCCTCATGGTCCGCCATGACATGCCCTGGGTGCTCGCCCTGCTGCTTTCGCTGCTCGTGGGGGCGGCCGCGGGTGCCTGGCAGGGATACTTCATCGCGTATCTCGGCATCCCGTCGTTCATCGTGACGCTCGCCGGGATGCTGCTGTTCCGCGGTCTCACCCAGATCTTCCTGGAGGGCCGTTCGCTCGCCCCGTTCCCCGAGGGCTTCCAGAACATCGCCAAGGGCTTCCTGCCCGAGATGGGCCCCTACACGCAGTACCACAACCCCACGCTGCTGCTCGGCCTCCTCGCGGTCGTGGCGCTGCTGGTGCGCGAGGCGCGCGACCGCAGGCGGCGGGCGGAGTACGAGCTGGACCCGCTGCCGACCGGTCTGTGGGTGCTCAAGTGCGTGGCGATCACGGCGGCCGTCGTCGCCTTCACCCTCACCCTCGCGAGCTTCCACGGCGTGCCGGTGGTCCTTCTCGTGATGTGCGTGCTGCTGGTCGGCCTCGGCTATGTGATGCGCAACGCGGTCATCGGCCGGCACGTGTACGCGCTGGGCGGCAACAAGGCCGCGGCGAAGCTGTCCGGCGTGAAGGACCGCCGGGTCACCTTCCTGGTGTTCGTGAACATGGGGGTGCTCGCGGCGCTCGCCGGCTGCGTCTACGCGGCCCGGCTCAACGCCGGCACGCCGCAGGCCGGACTCACCTTCGAACTGGAGGCGATCGCGGCCGCGTTCATCGGCGGGGCGTCGATGAGCGGCGGCATCGGCAAGGTGACCGGCGCCGTGATCGGCGGTCTGGTCCTCGGCGTCCTCAACAACGGCATGTCGCTGGTCGGTGTCGGCACCGACTACCAGCAGGTCATCAAGGGCCTGGTGCTGCTCGCGGCGGTCGGCTTCGACGTCTGGAACAAGCGCCGGGCGGGCCGCTAGAAGCCCCGCCGGACGGGCTCCTCGGCGGGCCAGGCCCCACGGCCCACCAGGTCGAGGACGAGGGCGGCAATGTTCCAGGCGTCGTCCTCGCCCCGGTGGTGACGTCCCTCCAGCGGCAGCCCGGCGATCTTCAGGGCGCCCGCCATGCCGGGGCGCTTCCGCAGCCCGTACGCCTCGGTGAACACGGCCTTGGCGTTGGTGTGGCCGCGCTCGGCGGGGCGGCCGAACGGGTAGGGCGTCCCGGTGGCCCGGCACTGCCCGTCGAACTGCTTGCGGTCGTAGTCGCCCCAGCTGGCCCAGGGGCGCCGCCTGGCGTCGTGCTCGTCGGCGAGGATCCGGCAGGCCTCGGCGAAGGTGACGCCGGTCGCGACGTCCGCCGGGGTGAGGCCGGTGAGTTCGGTACAGAAGGCGCTGACCTCGGATCGGGCGGGCCGTACCAGGATTCCGTGCCGGGCGACGCGGCGGCGGGCCGTGAGGTCGACGACGGTGAGGCCGATCTCGATGATCTCGCTCACCGCGCCGGGCGGGGGCTGCCCGTCCCAGCAGGTGGCCTCGACGTCGATGACGTTCATCAGGGCGGGTCCGCTGTCCATGGCGGAAGGCTAGGGACACGGGCGGGCCGGGGGCATCCGAATTTCACGACCCGGTCCTCGCCGGCGCGCAGGTCGAGCGGGCGTGCTCCGTCGGGTGTGCGCAGGCCGAGGCGTACGGTGCGGTCCGGGCGGAGGACGGCGGTGCCGCCCCGGGGGGACCAGGCGAGGTCGACGGTGGCGCCGAACCGGGTGCGGATGCCGGTCAGCCGGCCGGAGGGGAGGGCGGCGAGAGGTGCGGGCAGCAGCACCAGGCGGCCCGGGGAGGACTGGAGGAGCGTCTCGACGACGAGGGCGGGCAGGGTGTGGGCGGCGTCGGCGTTGTAGACGTCGAGGTCGGGATAGTGCGCGCTCATCAGCGAGGCGTGGAAGTAGCGGCCGGTCAGCAGCCGGTGCAGGGCGGCGCCGACGCGCTCCGGGTCCCGCAGCCGGGCGGCGATCAGGCCCTGGTGGAGGTGGCCGTGGGCGGAGGAGTTCTCGGCGCCGCGCAGGGCGAGGGCGCGGTGGGCGGCCCGGGCCAGGGCGGGGGTGTCGTAGGGGTTGATCTCGTCGTGGGGCCACACGGCGTACAGGTGGCTGAGGTGGCGGTGGTCGTAGCGGTCGCCGAGGCCGGGCGCGGCCCATTCGGCGAGGGCCCCGTCGGCGTTGATCCGGTAAGCGGGCAGCCGGCCCGCGAGGGCGCGCCACCGGTCGGCGCGGGGCCCGGGGTGGTGGTCGGCGGCGGTCAGCAGGGCGTGGCGGGCGGCGGTGAGGTCCATGGTGGCGTCCACGGCGGCCCAGCCACCGCCCACGGGCCGGTTCTCCGGGGAGTACGAGGGGACGACGGCGAGCCGCCCGCCCGGCCCGGTCTCGACGAGGAAGTCCTCGTAGAACAGGGCGACTTCGGCGAGGACGGCGGTGACCTCGGGGTCGCGGACACCGTGGGTCTCGGCGTGGTCGACGAGCGGTTTGAGCAGCCAGTCGGCGCCCGCGGTCCATACGTGCAGCGGGTATTCCCGGCTGAAGTGGTAGGCGTGTCCCGAGACGCCGTCGGTGTGGGCGGGTGCCACGACGCCGCGGGTGCCGAAGACCTCCCGGGCGTTGTCGCGCCAGTCGTCGAGCTGTCCCAGGATCAGGTCGCGCAGGGCGCCGGTCGCTTCGGGCAGGTCGGCGGCGACGGCGGAGGCGGTCTGCAGGCCGAGGTTGGCGTCGTGGGTGAAGGCGCCTGACCAGGCGGTGTCCCAGTCGCCGGTCCACAGACCGGTGAGCCGGGGCGGCAGCAGCCCGGCGGAGGAGAGCAGGTGGTGGCGGCCGGCGGCGAAGAGCCGTTCGAGCAGGGCGGGGCTGCCGGGGTGGCGCAGCAGCTCGGAGCCGGGCAGGGCGCGTTCCTCCGCGGGCGCGTCGAGGTCGAGCGTGACGCGCCGGTAGGCGGTGCGGTGCAGGGCGAGATGGCGGTCGAGCAGCCGGGCGTGGGTGGCGGCGGGCGTGCCGCGCGGCAGGGCGGCGAGCGCCGCCACCGCGCCGTCGAGGCCGGGGCGTCCGTCGTGCGGGATCACCCTCGTCAGCAGCAGGAGCTCCCGGGCGCCCTCGCAGCGTACGCCCGTCGGGCCGGGCGTGAGCGTGCCACGGTCGGCGAGCGCGAGGGTGAGTCCGGTGTAGCCGCTGCCGGCGCCGTGGCCGCCGTAGCCGGCGCGCAGGGTGAGCAGGGCGCCGTACGGGGTGCGGTGGACGTCGTGGGCGACGGTGAGGTCGGCGGGGGCGCCGGGGAGGCGGTGGTCGAGGCGCAGCTCGGTCCGCTCCCCCGGCACCGTGATCCGCTGGACGAGGACGTCGTCGGCGCGGGAGACGAAGACGTCGCTGCGGCGCGGGCCGTGGGTCGCGGTCACCACGCCGGTGGCGAAGTCGACGGCGCGCCGGTACGGGCCGCGGGCGGGCCCGGCGGGGGTGGTGAGGCGGGTCTGGAAGGCGGGGTGGAAGGGGCGCGGACGGAGCAGCGGCCGGCCGTCGGTGAAGGTGTCGCCGGCGTCCGGTTCCCCGGCGAGGAGGCGGTCCCGGAGTGCGGGGAGCCGGTCGGCGAGGCGTGGGGGCCGGGTGTCCCCGGGGGCGTGGACGGGGCGGACGAGGAGGTGGTGGGTGACGATCACGCGGTCGTCGGCGGGGTCGCCGTACACGAGGGCGCCGTGGTGTCCGTTGCCCGCGAGGAAGGCGTCCTCCCAGCGGGCGGCGGGGGTCGGTTCCCAGGTCCCGTGGGTCACGCGCGCTCCTTGAGGACGGCGGCGCCGTGGCGGCCGAGGCGCAGGGAGCCTTCGACGGGCGTGCCGGTGAGCAGGTCGTCGTAGCGGCCCGGCAGGCGGACGACGGTCTCCGCGCGGCCGTGGTGGAGGAGGAACAGCAGCTCGCCGCGGCGGACCGCCTCGACGTCGTCGGGGAGTCCGTCGAGGGCGGGGCGGACGCCGGCGGTGCGGGCCGCGGCGGCGAGGAGGCCGCGCAGGGCGGCCGGTTCGGGGAGGGTGGACAGGTACCGGGCGCGGCCGTTGCGGAGCACGGCGGGCCGGCCGTCGAGCTCGCCCCCCCGGTAGGCGGCGAGCGTCTCGGTGCCCGGGGCGGCCCGCAGCTCCTCGGACCAGACGCTGCCGCGGAACTCCCCGCAGTCGACCCGCTCGCCCTCGTCCAGCGGCCACCACTCCTCGACGAGGTCGATGCCGAGGAGGGCGCGGAGCCGGGCGTCCATGCCGCCGGGGCGCACCCGGTCGTCCTGGTCGGCGACGCCGGTGAAGAAGCCGCAGACGAGGTGGCCGCCGCCGTGGACGTAGCGGACGAGGTTGTCGACGGCGGTGTCGTCGAGGAGGTAGAGGTGGGGCAGGACGACGAGCCGGTACGGGGTGAGGTCGTCGGCCGGGTGGGCGAAGGCGGCCGTGAGGTGTTCCTCCCACAGGGCGCGGTGCCAGGCCCGTACGGTCTCGGCGTGGTCGAGGAGGGCGGAGGGCCTGCCGTCCTGCGCTCCCGCCCACCAGGAGTGCCAGTCGTGGAGGACGGCGACGTCGGCGCGGGTGCGGCTGCCTTCGACCTCGGGGCCGAGGCGGGCGAGGTCGGCGCCGATCCGGGTGATCTCGCGGAAGCCCCGGGCGCGCTCGCCGGGGTGGCCGATCATGCCGGAGTGGAACTTCTCGGCGCCCTGGCGGGACTGGCGCCACTGGAAGTAGCAGACGGCGTCGGCGCCGTGGGCGACGGCCTGGAGGGACCAGAGCCGGCCGAGGCCGGGCGGCTTGGGGTGGTTGACGCCCCGCCAGTTGACGGCGCCGGCGGCCTGTTCCATCAGCATCCAGGGGCCTCCGCCGGCCTGGGAGCGGGTGAGGTCGCCGATCATGGCGTTGTACTGGCCGCCGAGGGGGTCCTTGGGGTCGGGGTAGACGTCGACCGAGACCAGGTCCTCCTCGCGGGCCCAGCGCCAGCCGTCCTGGCCGGCGAAGAAGGGCATGAAGTTGGTGGTGACCGGCAGGTGGGGGGTGTGGCGGCGGACGATGTCCCGTTCGGCGCGGTAGCACTCCAGGAGCAGGTCGGAGGTGTAGCGGCGGAAGTCGAGGACGTGGGCGGGGTTCTTGAGGTAGTGGGCGCGGCGGGGCGGCAGGATCTCCTCCCAGTCGCCGTAGTGCTGGCTCCAGAAGGCGGTGCCCCAGGCCTCGTTGAGGGCGTCGAGGGTGTCGTAGCGCTCGCGCAGCCAGCGGCGGAAGGTGGCGGCGGCCTGGTCGCCGTAGTCGTGGGTGCAGTACTCGTTGTTGATGTGCCACATGGTGAGCGCGGGGTGGCCGGCGTAGCGGGCGGCGAGGTCCTCGGTGATCGCGGCGGCGTGGCGCCGGTAGACGGCGCTGGAGTGGGAGAAGTGCTGGCGGGAGCCCCACCATTCGGTGCGGCCGTCCTCGTCCCTGGGCAGGGTCTCGGGGTGGAGGCGGCCCATCCAGGGCGGCGGGGAGGAGGTGGGGGTGGCGAGGACGACGCCGATGCCGTGGGCGTGCAGGAGGTCCATCAGCCGGTCGAGCCAGCCGAAGTCGCGGGCGCCTGGGGCGGGTTCGATGCGGGCCCAGGAGAAGACGCCGACGGTGACGGAGTTGACGCCGGCCTCCTTCATGAGGCGGACGTCGTCGAGCCAGGTCTCCTCGGGCCATTGCTCGGGGTTGTAGTCGCCGCCGAAGAGGATGCGGCCGCGGGTGACGTCGGACAGTCCTGGCACGGATCGGTTTCCTCTCGGAGAGAAACGAATGCGGCGACGGCGGGGTCATCCCTTGACGGCGCCGGTGAGCATGCCCTTCTTGAAGTGCTTCTGGACGAAGGGGGAGACCACCGCGACCGGGAGCAGGGCGAGCACCATGACCGCCATCTGCACGGCGAGCCCGGAGAGCGGTCCGGCCTTGACGGCCTGGCCGAGGCCGACCGGGATCTCCTGCTTCTGCACGAGCTGGATGAGCACGTTCTGCAGCGGCATCATGTTCTGGTCGCTGAGGTAGAGGGAGGCGTTGAACCAGGCGCTCCAGTAGCCGACGGCGTAGAAGAGCGTGATGACGGCGATGACCGGGCGGGACAGCGGGATGACGATCCTCCAGAGGATGCGCAGGTCGCCGGCGCCGTCGATGCGGGCGCTGTCGATGAGCTCCGGCGGGATGCCCATGAAGAAGCCGCGCAGGACCAGGATGTTGAAGACGCTGACGGCGCTCGGCAGGATCAGCGCGAGGTAGGTGTCGGTGAGCCCGAGGGTCTGCACGAGCAGATAGGTGGGGATGAGGCCGGCGCCGAAGAACAGGGTGGCCATCAGGGTCAGCAGGATGGCGCGGTGCCCGACCGATCCGGGCCGGGAGAGCCCGTAGGCGCACAGCACCGAGACGGCCGTGGAGAAGAGGGTTCCGGTCAGGGTCACCCCGACGCTGACCAGGGCGGCGCGGGTGACCTGGCCGCCGCTCAGCAGCTCCTGGTAGGCGATGAGGGTGAGGTCGCGCGGGACGACGACCAGGCCGCCGGCCTCGGTGATGGTCTTCTTGGAGGAGAGGCTGGTGACCACGACGATCCACAGCGGGAACAGGACGGCGATGCAGGCGAGGGTGAGGACGGTGCCCTTGGCGGCGAGTCCGGCCCGGCTCGGGGGTTCCTCCCAGGCGGGCCGGGGCGGGGCCGCCCACCAGGGGCGGCGGCGGTCCGGCGTGGCGGCGGTCATCTGCGGTACACCCCCTGCTCGCCCATGAGGTGGGCGGCCTTGTTCGCGGCGAGGACGAGGACGAGTCCGACCACTCCCTTGACGAGGCCGGCGGCGGCCGCGTAGCTGAAGTCCTGGCTGCGCAGGCCGGTCCACCACACGAAGGTGTCGAGCACCTCGGCGGCGCCGGGGCCGACGGCGTCGCGCTGGAGCAGCAGCTGTTCGAAGCCGACGGTGAGGGCGTCGCCGACGCGCAGCACGAGCAGCAGCGCGATGACGGGCCGCAGCGCGGGCAGGGTGACGTGCCAGGTGCGGCGCAGGCGGCCGGCGCCGTCCATGGCGGCGGCCTCGTACAGGTCCTGGTCGACGGCGGCGAGGGCCGCGAGGAAGACGATGACGCCCCAGCCGGCGTCCTTCCACACGCCCTCGGCGGTGACGAGGAACTTGAAGATCGCCGGGTCGGTCATGAGGTCGAAGCCCCCGTGGCCGTGCTCGCGCAGGATCTGCGCGATGATGCCGGCGCCGCCGAGGATCTGCTGGAAGACGGTGACGACGAGGACCCAGGAGAAGAAGTGCGGCAGGTAGAGCACGGCCTGGACGGCCGCGCGCAGCCGGGGCCGCAGCACGCTGTTGACGAGCAGGGCGAGCGCGATCGGCACCGGGAAGTAGAGGACGAGCTGGAGCAGGAAGAGGACGAAGGTGTTCTCCACCGCGTGCCAGAACGCGGGGTCGGCGAAGACCCGCTCGAACTGGGCGAGGCCGACCCAGGGCGATTCCAGCATGGCGGTGACGCCGTTGGTGGAGACGTACGGGTCGTAGTCCTGGAAGGCGACGACGTTGCCGAGCAGCGGTACGTAGGTGAAGACCAGGACCAGCAGGAGCGCCGGCAGGGTCATCAGGAGCAGGGTCCGGTCCCGCCTCAGCCGTCTGCGGAGCGGGACGCGGGGGCCCCGCCTGGTTCGGGTCACGGTCAGCCCGCCGCGGGCCCGTGGGTGTCGAGCAGCTTCCGGTACCAGTCGCGCAGCCGGTCGCCGCCCTTGGTCCTCCACTCGGAGACGGCCTGCTGCATGTCCGAGACCTTCCTGCGGCCGCGGACGACGTCCTTCTCCAGCTGCTCGAAGTCGTTCATCAGGCCGGTCCAGCGGGACGGCTCGGCGATGGTCATCCCGTAGAAGGAGGACTTCGAGGTGTGGGCGCCCATGCGCTGCTGCCATTCGACCATCGCCCGGGTGACGTCGGGGAGGTCGGGGTGGGCGATGTAGGGGGCGGGGCCGGCGACGAACAGCCAGGAGCTGTTGACCTCGTTGTTGCCCTGGTCGGTCTTGACGGGCAGGCCGCCGCGGACGGTGTGGTCGACGCCCTCGACGCCGTAGTCGGTGAGCAGCCGCTCCTTCGTGCCGTAGGGGGCGGCGGTGAAGTCGGCCATGGCGAGGATGTCCTCGACGACGGTCTTCGGCAGGCCCTTGCGGACGAAGGCCCAGATGTTGGCCGGGTTGGTGGCCCACAGTCTCGGAGCGCCGCCGGCGTGGCCGGGGATGTCCATGGCCGCGATCGCGAAGGAGGGGTTCTGCGCGGCCTGTTCGGAGGACTTGGCGTACCAGTGGGACAGGTCGTTGTTGTAGATCAGGACCTGTCCGGAGGTGAAGCGGTTGCCGGTGTCGCCCTGGTTCTGGGCGCGCTCGTCGGGGTGGACCAGGCCGGCGTCGTAGAGCTTGCGGGTCCAGGCGAGGGCTTCGAGGTATTCGGGGGTCTCGATGCGGTTGACCAGCCTGCCGTCGACGAGCTGCCAGCCGAGGGACTTCTCGCTGCCGGAGAGGACCCCGAACATGTTGTACGCGGTCCAGGTCATGTCACCGCAGGCCCAGACCTTCGCCCCGGGAGCGGTGATCTCCTTGGCGAGGGCGAGGAACTCCTCTGCGCTCTGCGGCAGTTGCCAGCCCTTCGCGTCGAAGACGTCCTTGCGGTAGAAGGGCGCGATGTTGGTGACGTACGAGGCGGGCATCGGCAGGCCGCGGAGCGCGCCGCCGAAGAGGGAGCGCTGCCAGGCGTCGGTGGGGATGGCCGCGAGGTTGGGATAGGCCTTGACCCGGTCGCCGGAGAGGTAGGGGCCGAGGTCCTCGAACTTGGCCTGGATGGCGCTGGGGATCTTGCCGCCGAGGTTCCAGCCGGGGACGACGACGAGGTCGGGGATGTCGCTGGAGGCGAGGACGGCGCCGAGCTTCTGGTCGTAGACGTTGCCGTCCTGGTTCTGCCAGACGGTCTTGACGCCGATGGCCTCGTTCATGGCCGTGTAGTACGGGTTGTCTCCGGCCGGCGGGGTGCCCCAGAGCGGTGCCATGACCCGGATGGTGCTGCCCTTGCCGCGTTTGGCGGCGACCGAGGTGGCGAGCCGGTCCTTGGGGACGGCGCGGGTGAAGCCGGCCGAGGAGCCGTTCTTCGAGGGGATGTCGGGGGCGACGACCGTGCGGGGGACGTAGGCCGGGAGGATCTTCCGGGCGTCCTTGCCGGTGGTGGTGCCGTCCTTCTTCCCCGGTTCCGCCCCGCCGCAGGCGGTGAGCAGCGGCATGCCCCCGGCGACGGCGGCCGCGGCGACGGCGGTGGAGGCGAGGAAGCCTCTCCGGCTGGTGCGGTCCGGCAGGCCGGGCAGGCCGGGAGTGCCCGGGGCGGCGTTCGGCGTCATTGCGTCAACCCTTCATGGCGCGCCGGGGACACACGGCGGTACGCGGTGACCGCCGGTCGGCTGCGATGTGTGAGGTGGAGCGGGGGACGAGGGAAGCGCGCGGGCCCGGATCCGGCTCGTCGAAGCGCTTCGATGCTGCTGCGAGGCTAAGGGAAGGTTCCGGGCCCGGCAAGGGTCGGGAACCACATTTCCCGCCGCCCGCGGGTGCTCCGGTCCGCGTCAACTCCCCTGTCCTCTTGACGGGATGAGTCCGGCGCCACCAGCATTCGAAGCGCTTCGAAGAACGGCGCAGCCCCGTCCGTCTCGGCCAAGGGATCCGTACGTGACCGCACACGACGACGACCTCGACGCGCTCCTCGCCCGGCTGACCCCGGACGAGCGGATCGCGATGCTCCACCAGTACGCCCCCGCCGTGCCCCGGCTCGGCCTCGCGGCCTTCCGCACCGGCCAGGAGGCCCTGCACGGCGTCGCCTGGATGGGGCCGGCCACCGTCTTCCCGCAGGCCGTCGGCCTCGGCGCCACCTGGAACCCGGAGCTCGTCCGCCGGATCGGCGACGCCGTCGCGCGCGAGGCGCGGGCCATGCGCGCCCGGGACGACCGGGTGGGGCTCAACGTGTGGGCCCCCACCGTCAACCTGCTGCGCCACCCGCTGTGGGGCCGCAACGAGGAGGGGTACGCGGAGGACCCGACGCTGACCTCCGCCATGGCGGTCGCCTACACCCGGGGACTGCGCGGGGACCACCCGGTGTTCTGGCGCACCGCGCCCGTCCTCAAGCACTGGCTCGCCCACAACAACGAGACCGACCGCGCCACGTCCTCCGCCTCCGTCCGGCCGCGGGTGCTGCACGAGTACGACCTGCGGGCCTTCCGCGGTGCCGTGGAGGCCGGTGCGGTCGCCGGGGTGATGCCCGCGTACAACCTGGTCAACGGCCGGCCCAACCACCTCTCGCCGTATCTGCGGGAGCACCTGCGCGCCTGGACGGAGCGCGAGCTGCTGGTGTGCTCCGACGCCGGCGCCCCGACCAACCTGGTCGACCTCCAGCACTACGCCGACGACCACGAGGAGGCCGTCGCCGCCGCGCTGCTCGCCGGAGTGGACTCCTTCACCGACCACGGCACGGACCCCGAGCCGATCGTCACGCGGCTGCGCGGAGCCCTGAAGCGGGGTCTGATCCGCCAGGAGGACGTCGACCGGGCGGTGCGCCGGCAACTGGCCGTACGGGCGGCGCTCGGCGAGTTCACCGCGCGGCCCGAACCGGCGGTGACACAGGGCGCGTTCGACACTCCCGGCCACCGGGCCCTGGCCCAGGAGGCCGCCGAACAGGCCGTCGTCCTGCTCGCCAACCGGCCCTGCCCGGGCGACACCGAGCCGCTGCTCCCGTTCCCCTCCGGCGTCCGGATCGCCGTGGTGGGGCCGCTCGCCGACGAGTGCAAGCTCGACTGGTACAGCGGCGCCCTGCTGCACCGCGCCACCCCGCTGGACGCCCTGCGCGCCCACTACGGGGCCGACCGGGTGCGGCACGCGGACGGCGCCGACCGGATCCGGCTGCGCACCGCGTCCGGCGCCCGGCTGCGGGTGCCCGCGAGCGGCGCACCCGACGAGGTGCGCGGGGCGACGGGCGCCCTCGACCCGGCGCTGCTCACGGGGCGCACCGACCTGCCGCCGCTCACCGCCGACGCGGAGGGCACGGTGTTCGCGCTCACCGACTGGGGCGGTGGCGTGCTGACCCTGCGCGCGCCGGACGGGCGCTTCCTGTCGGTCGCCGACGACGGACTCGTACGGGCCTCGGCCGACCAGCCGGGGGGCTGGGTCGTCCAGGAGACCTTCCGGTTCGAGGCACCCGCGGGCGAGGACGGGCACGGGGCGCACGGGACGCAGGGGGCGCTCGGGGGGCACGGCGGGCACGGCGCGGGACACCTCCTGCGGCACATCGGGACGGGCGGCTACGTCTCTGTCGCCGCCGACGGCGTGAAGGTTGCCGCCGACCGGGAATCCGCCGAGATCCTCACCGTCGAGCTCGTCGAGAGCGGCGCGGAGGCGGTCGCCCGGGCCGCCGCCGGCGCCGACCGGGTCGTGGTCGTGGCCGGAAACGACCCGCACGTCAACGGCCGCGAGACCGAGGACCGCGGCACGCTCGACCTGCCCCCGCAGCAGGACCGGCTGTGGCGCGCTGCGCTGGCCGCCAACCCGCGCACCGCGCTCGTGCTCGTCTCCTCCTACCCGTACGCCGTCCCCGCGGCGGCCCGGGCGCTGCCCGCCCTGCTGTGGACGGCACACGGCGGCCAGGCGGCCGGCACCGCCCTCACCCGGGTCCTCACCGGCGCGGTGTCCCCGGCCGGCCGGCTGCCGCAGACCTGGTACGCGGCCGACGCCGACCTGCCCGGCCTGCTCGACTACGACGTCATCGGCGGCCGACAGACCTATCTGTACTTCGACGGCACCCCGCTGTTCCCCTTCGGGCACGGCCTGTCCTACACCTCGTTCGGCTACGGGGAGCTGACCGCGCGGCTCGACGGGGACGTCGTTCGGGTCTCCTTCCGCGTCACCAACACCGGCGCCGTCGCCTCCGACGAGGTGGCGCAGGTGTACGTGCGCGCCGTCGCCCCGTCCGTGCCGCGCCCCCACCGGGAGCTCGTCGCCCACCGCCGCCTGCCCCTCGCGCCCGGGGCGGCCGAGGAGCTGTCCTTCGACGTGCCGCTGTCCGAACTCGGCTTCTGGGACGTGGTCCACGGCCGGTGGACGGTGGAGTCGGGGCCGTACGAGTTCGCCGTCGGCGCCTCGTCGGCGGACCTGCGCGCCACGGCGCGCGTCGACCTCGGGGGCGGGCGGCCCGGCCCTCGCCCGGTGACGCGACGGCCGCTCGACGCCGTCGCGTACGACGAACAGGACGGCACCGAGATCGTCGACCTGAGCCGGGTGGCCGGGGACTGCGTCACCCCGCTCGCCCCGGCGCGGGACGGGCAACTCCTCTTCCGGAACTGCGCGTTCGGTGACGGGGCGACCGAGGTGGCGATCGACGTGGCGGCCGAGGAGCCGGGGCTCGTGGAGCTCTTCCTGGAGGCGGGCGGGGCCCGCACGCTCCTCGCGGCGATCGAGGTGCCGGCGACGGGCGGCCGGTACGCGTACGACACGCTCACCGCCGCCGTCCTGGCGCGCGGCACGGGCGACCTGCGCGTCAGGCTGCGCGGTGCGGTCCGGCTCGCGCGGGTCGCGTTCTCCGGCTGAGGGGCCCGGAGGGCAGAGGACACCCCCGGGCCCGGCGCCAGGTACGGTGCCGGGCCGTCCTGTCCGCCGCGCACCCGCCGACGAGGGCCGCGGCCGGGTCGGGGAGGATCACCCCATGACCCGTACCAGCAGACGCACCGTCCTCGCCTCCGTGGCCGCCGTGGCCGCGGGCCTGCCCACCCTCAACGCCCTCGTCGGTGACGGGGCGGCGGTCGCGGCGGCGGCCGACACGTACAAGACCAACAGCGACCTGTACACCAAGACCGCCGCCAGGGAGGGCATCGACTGGATGCGCCGCTTCCGTATCGGCGCACCGGTCGCCATGACCGACAACACCAAGGCGTCGAGCCTCGCGGTCACCAGCACCGCGGTCCTCGCCCCGCACGGCGGCGGCATCGAGGCGGGCACGAGCGAGCTGTGCATGGCCATCGCCGGCTACCGGCCCTTCGACGCCGACACCGACCCGTCGGCCGCCGCGCTCACCGGCGAAGCGCAGCGTGACTACTGGATGTTCGAGGCGCTGCAGAACTCCGGTACGCAGCACGTCACGTCGACCAACTGCGACGATCCGGCCGCGCTCGCCGTGTGCGCGAACAACCTCTACGCCGTCTCCCTCCACGGCTTCGCCGAGAACCTGGAGAAGAAGGTGATCATCGGCGGGCGTGACGAGCGGCTCAAGCGCAATCTGCTCGCGGCCTTCACCGATTCCGGCTTCACCACGAGCTGGAACGTGACGGTGGTGATCGCGGGCCCCGACGACCCGCTGAACGGCGACGCCGTGACGAACATCGTCAACCGGACCCGCACCGGCGCCGGCGCCCAGCTGGAACTCTCCACCGCCCTGCGGGCCGCCATGTTCGGCGACTTCTCCGGGGCCGCCGACCGCCGGGCGACCGCCGGTGTGCCGAGCACGGACAGCCCCCACGCGAACCACTACTGGAACGGCTTCGTGCAGAACGTGCGCCGGGCCGTCACCCAGCACGAACTCGGCAGGGATCCGCTCTACAGGGCCTCCTGATCCCTCTCCAGGGCCTTGTCGCCCCCGGCCCCTCCCACCACCCGCAGGCGCGGCGGCCGGACCGTGCCCTCCGTGGTGACCCGTACGCCGTCGTTCCCGCGGGTCACCCGGTAGGTCGCGGCCGGCTCGCCCCGGGTGTCCGGGACGGTGACGGTGACCGTGCTGCCGGGCTCGCCCGGGGTGACGAGAAGGGTGAGGCGGTCCGTCCAGTCGCCGTCCGGGCGGCGGGTGTCCGAGGCCATGGGCAGGGCGGTGCCGGGGCGCACGTACAGCGGGAGGCTGTCGAGGCCGTGGACCTCGCGGCGCCAACCGGGGCCGGTGACGGTCTCCCCGGGGGTGTCCCCGACGGCGTCCACGGTGAGCAGCCGGGTCCACTCCCCCGCCGGCAGATAGACCTCGACCTCGCCGTCGGCGGTGAACACCGGCGCGACGAGCAGGTCGGGGCCGAGCATGTACTGCCGGTCGAGGGTCCGGCAGGCGGGGTCGTCGGGGAATTCGAGCAGCATCGGACGCAGCACGGGCACGCCCGTGGTGTGGGCCTCGACGGCGGCGGCGTAGAGGTAGGGCATCAGGCGGTGCTTCAGCTCGGTGAAGCGGCGGGCCACCTCCACGGCTTCCTCGCCGAAGGCCCAGGGCACCCGGTAGGAGTCGCTGCCGTGCAGCCGGCTGTGGGAGGAGAGCAGTCCGAAGGCGAGCCACCGGGTGAAGACGGCCGGGTCGGGGGTGCCCTCGAAGCCGCCGATGTCGTGGCTCCAGAAGCCGAAGCCGCTGAGGGCCAGTGACAGGCCGCCGCGCAGCGATTCGGCCATGGCCTCGAAGGAGGACCAGCAGTCGCCGCCCCAGTGGACCGGGAAGCGCTGACCGCCGGCGGTGGCGCTGCGGGCGAAGAGCACCGCCTCGCCCGAGCCGCGTTCCTTCTCCAGGAGTTCGAAGACGGTCCGGTTGTAGAGGTGGGTGTAGTAGTTGTGCATCCGTTCCGGGTCGGAGCCGTCGTGCCAGACGACGTCGGTCGGCACGCGCTCGCCGAAGTCGGTCTTGAAGCAGTCGACGCCCTGGTCGAGCAGGGGCCGCAGCCGGTCCTGGAACCAGCCGCGGGCGGCCGGGTTGGTGAAGTCGACCAGGGCCATGCCGGGCTGCCACAGGTCCCACTGCCAGATGTCGCCGTTCGGGCGCCTGACGAGGTAGCCGCCGGCCACGCCCTCGGCGAAGAGGGCGGACTTCTGGGCGATGTACGGGTTGATCCACATGCTGATCCGCAGTCCGCGCGCCTTGAGGCGGGCCAGCATCCCGGCCGGGTCGGGGAAGGTGTCAGGGTCCCAGCGGAAGTCGGACCACTGGTGGGCGCGCATCCAGAAGCAGTCGAAGTGGAAGACGGAGAGCGGGATGCCGCGCTCGGCCATGCCGTCGACGAAACCGGTGACGGTCTCCTCGTCGTACGGGGTGGTGAAGGAGGTGCTCAGCCAGAGGCCGAAGGACCAGGCGGGCGGGAGCGCGGGGCGGCCGGTGAGGGCGGTGTAGCGGGTGAGGACGTCCTTGGGGGTGGGCCCTGCGACGACGTAGTAGGTCAGGGTCTGGTCCTCGACGCTGAACTGGACCTGGCCGACGGACTCGGACCCGACCTCGAAGGAGACCTTGCCGGGGTGGTCGACGAAGACGCCGTAGCCGCGTGAGGAGAGGTAGAACGGGACGTTCTTGTAGGCCTGTTCGCTGCTGGTGCCGCCGTCGGCCTGCCAGATGTCGACGGTCTGGCCGTTCTTGGTGAACGGGGTGAAGCGCTCGCCCAGGCCGTAGACCAGCTCGCCGACGCCGAGGGCGAGTTGGGCGGCCATGTGGTGGGCGCCGTCGGGGGTGGTGACGAAGGCGGTGCCCTTCGGCCCCGCGCCGGTGAGCGGACGCCCGTCGCCGTCGAGGAACTCCAGCGCCCAGGGCGCGGCGCGGTCCAGGCGCAGGGTGAGCGGTCCGCTGGTGAGCGTGGTGACGGTGCCGTCGCGGCGTACGCGCGCGCCCGACGGGGTGCCGGCGCGCAGCTCGAACGCGGGGCCGCGGGCGGCCCGTCCGGCGTGGTGGGTCAGGCGCACGCCGATGACGCCGGAGGCAGGGGAGAAACAGTCGACCGTGATCAGGGCCGAGTTGAGGGTGTCGCCACGGGTGCGGACGCGCGTGACGGAGGCGTACGCGGTGAACCGGTCCGCGCCCGTGTCCAGGTCCTGGACCTCGGTGGCGTAGGAGGCGTGGACGCCTTCCCGCATCAGCCAGAAGCCGTCGGTGAACTTCATGTGGTGGTCCTTATCGAGGCGTGAAGCCGCCGTGCGCGGTGGCCCGGCGGCCTGAGGTGTCCGTGGCCGTCACGGTGTACGCGTCCAGGCCGGCGGCCCGCGCGCCCTCGGCGTGGTCGTACTGGGCGGCGAAGACGTGCCGGCCGGCCGGGGCGGTGCGGCCCGCCCGGAGGGTCCAGCGGTAGACGAGGGCGCCGTCCGCCTCCCGTACGGTGACGGTGAAGTCCTCGGGCGGCAGGGTGCGCCAGTGGCCGGTGGAGGCGACGCCGCCGGTCTGGGCGACGCGCAGTTCGACGGTGAGCGCGGCCAGCGGCGCGGGGGTGGTGAGGGTGAGGTCGCTCTGGGCCCAGTAGCGGTTGCTGCCGGGGTCGATGACACCGGTGGCGGCGATCCGCAGGGGCGTCGGGGCGGGCGGGGCGGCGGTGGCGGTACGGGCGGTAGGGCCGGGGGCGGCGGTGTCTCCGGTGGCGGGTGGGGTTCCGGTGGCTCCGGTGGCGCGGGGGGTGGCCGCGGCGGAAGGGGTGCTGGTGGCGGGTGCGGGTCCGGGGGCGGGTGTGCTTCCCGTGGCGGCGGGCACGGCCGGGCCGGCTTGTCGCTCGGGGCCCGGCAGCAGCGACACCACCACGGCCCCGGCGGCCACGACGGCGGCGACGGCGAGGGCCGCGCCGGCCGCCCTGAGCCAGGGCGCGGGCCGGGGCCGGTCGGCGGTGCGTGCCGTCGGGCAGGCCGCGAGGCCCCGCTCGACCCGGGCGAGCATGCGGGCACGGTCGGGCACGTGGGCGGCGGCGGCCTCCCGAAGCTCGGCGCGGAGCAGGTCCTCGGGACCCCCGGTCATGTCGTGGTCCCTCTCGGGCCGGTCCATCAGGCCCTCCTTCCGGCCAGTTCCGAGGTGGCACGTGGCCCCAGGAGTCGCTGGAGCTCGGCCATGCCCTTGGAGGTCTGGCTCTTGACCGTGCCGACGGAGATGCCGAGGGCCTCGGCCGTGTCACGTTCCGAGAGGTCGAAGGCGTGGCGCAGGACGACGCAGGCGCGCTTGCGGAAGGGCAGGGCGCGCAGGGCGGTGCGTACGTCGAGGACGGCGGGCACGTCGGGGTCGTCGACGTGCTCGGCGCGCCGGTCCCAGAAGAGCGCGATCCGGCGCCGTTCGCGGACGGCGCCGCGGATGCGGCTGCGGACGAGGTGGGCGACGACGCCCCGGGCGTAAGCGAGGGGCCGGTCGGCGCCGCGCACCCGGTCCCAGCGGTGCCACAGGGCGAGCATGGCGTCGGCGGCGAGGTCGTCGGCGGCCTCGGGCTCACCGCTCAGCAGGTGGGCGAAGCGGGCGAGTTCGGCGTAGTGGCGCTCGAAGAAGGCGCGGAACTCGGCCTCGTCGGTGCCGCTCACCGCGCCGGCGCGGCGGTGGGCGCCGGGCCCGTGCTGCCGCGGTCGTCGACCTCGGGGGCGAGCAGGACGGTGCCGGGCGGCTCCTGCGCGCGGAGGTGGGCGAAGAGCCGTTCGACGGCGCGGCGGCCCATCTCCTGGGCGGGGACGCCGATGGAGGTGAGCGGTACGGAGGCCTGGGCGGCGGCCTGCCCCGCGCAGACGGCGAAGACGGAGACGTCCTCGGGGACGGCGCGGCCGTCGCGGCGGAGCACGGTGAGCAGGGGTTCGATGGCGGCCTCGTTCTGGACGACGAGGGCGGTGGTGGCAGGGCGTTCCTCGAAGACGCGGGTGACGGTGGCGGCGACGGCGGCGTGGCCGCCGTCGGTGGGCCGGTGGAGCAGGCCGACGGTGTGCTCGGCGGCGGCCGTGCGCAGGCCGCGCAGGGTGCGTTCGGCGTAGCCGGTGCCGCGGGCGTAGACGGCGGGCGGTTCGCCGAGGACCGCGATCTGTCGGTGTCCGAGTGTGGCGAGGTGGTCCACGCACAGGGCTCCGGCGGCCTCGAAGTCGAGGTCGACGCAGCTGAGTCCGGAGGTGTCGGCGGGCAGTCCGATGAGGACGGCGGGGCGTTCGGCGGCCTTGAGGTAGGGCAGGCGGGGGTCGTCGAGTTCGACGTCGGTCACGATGATGGCGTCGGCGAGGGCGCTGCCCTCGACGCGGCGGATCGCCTCGGGGCCCTCCTCCCCGGTGAGCAGGAGGACGTCGTAGCCGTGGGCGCGGGCCGTGGTGGTGACGGCCATCGCGATCTCCATGAGGACCGGCACGTAGATGTCGGTGCGCAGCGGCATCATCAGGGCGAGGATGTTGGTCCGGCTGCTGGCGAGGGCGCGGGCGCCGGCGTGCGGGCGGTAGCCGAGCTGTTCGATGCTGCGCTGGATGCGTTCGCGGGTGGCCGCGGAGATGGACCGCTTGCCGCTCAGCACGTAGCTGACGGTGCTGGCCGAGACTCCGGCGTGGCGGGCGACGTCCGCGAGGGTGACCATGCTCTTCTCCGCCCCGTATCTCCGCGAGATCCCGTCAGGTCGTCGAGTCGCGCTTCGCGTTGCTTCGCACCGGTCTGCGGGGAGATGCGGTGGTGAAGCGCTTCGACAGTGTGCGTGGCGCCGACCTTACCGCTCCGAGCGGAAGACGGGAAGACGGAGCTCGGCGTCGGACGACGGCCGACCGTACGGGCCGCGCCGGCCCGGCCGGGTCGCGCGCCGGGCGGACCGCGCGCCGGGCGGACCGCGCGCCGGGCGGACCGCGCGCCGGCCGGGTCGCGCGCCCGGGGATCACGAGCAGCCGCCGCGGGCACGGCACAGGGCCGGGCGGGCCCCTTCGGGGGTCCGCCCGGCCGTGTCGCACGCGGCTCCGCTTCTCTTCGCGGGGCGGCGGTTATTCGAGCAGCTCCGCGTACGAGCCCATGGCCAGGGCGATGTCCGCCTGGGCCCAGAACCGGTGATAGGTGAAGACGGGGGCCGCGCCGCCCGCCAGGTAGGCCTCGATCTTCGGCCAGGCCGGGTCGTCCTCGTAGAAGGAACGGATCGAGGCGAAGGTGGACGAGGAGTTCACGGTGTCGCCGTTGGGCATGGTGCCGGTCCAGCCGCCGGGGACGTAGACCGGGTCGTCGAAGCGGTTGTAGTCGGCGCGGGTCTCCGGGACCGCGATGCCCAGCGGGTCCTGGTGGTGGGTCCACATGCCGTCGAGCAGGGCCTTGGCGACCCGCTTGGCCTCCGCGTGGCCGGACCTGGCCGCGTAGTAGGTGAGGGTCTTGGCGTAGGCGGCGGCCACGCCGACGTCGTCGGTGTAGTCGGCGACGGTGACGTGCAGGCCCTTGTTGGCGCCGGGGTTCGCCGCGTTCCAGGTGTCGGGCGCGCCGGACCACTGGAGGGTGGAGGGGATGCGGTAGGTGCCGTCGGGGTTGATCGTGGTCTTCGACAGCGCCCAGGCGACCCACTTGTCGAGCACGGTCCTGGCGGCGGTGTCACCGGTCTGCTGGTAGTACTCGGCGACGCGCTCCATGGACCAGGCCTGGAAGCCGAACCACTGGTTGGACGGCGGGTCGTGGTAGACCGGCTTCTCGTCGTAGTACATGCCGTAGAAGGTCGGCGTGCCGGCCGGCGGGGCGGCGTAGCGGCCCTGCCAGCTGTTGGTGGCGCCGCCCGCGATGGCCCCGTCGTCGGACTGGAGCCAGCGGTAGAACTCCAGTTGCCGCTTGAGGCTGGTGCTCCAGTCCGCGGCGCCGGTGGGGGACTTGGGCTTCAGCGGGGCGTAGGAGCTGAGCGCGTAGGCGGCCAGCGGGTTCTGGTAGCCGCCGTGCGCGTGGCTGGAGCCGATCCGCCAGGCCCAGCCGGCCGAGGTGTCGGTGGCGCCGCCCCAGGCGTAGTACCAGGACATCAGGTAGTGGGAGCTGTTCTTGCCGGTGCCGGCCGGGCAGGTGGTCGGTCCGACGCAGTCGCCCACCTTCTTGAAGTACTTGTCGAACATGGCGTAGCGCAGGTAGTCGCCCATCTTGGCGGCCTTGCCGACGGTCGCGGCGACCTGCGCGCCCTTGCCCTGCTGCTTGGCCCAGACGTCGGCCCAGTAGGCGGCCTGGACGGCGCGGGCGTCGGCGTCGGGGGCGTTGGTGAACTTCCACTGCCTGGCGTAGGAGCCGTCGCCGGTGAACAGGTCGAGGTAGCCGTTCCTGCCGCCGTAGGAGAAGTTGTCGCAGGTCGGGTGGGTGACGGTCTCCCAGACCGATTCCTGCGGGCCGCGCTGGAAGGTGTTGATGTACGACGGTCCGGTCGCGGCCGGTCCGGCGGAGCACTTCCCCGGCTCGTTGCCGAAGCCGTAGACGTTGTCGACGTCCTGGATCCAGTGCATGCCGTAGATGTCGTCGGTGCCGTACGCGCTCTTCAGCTCGGCGGCGAGCGGGTCGGAGCCGGAGGTCACCGACGGTTCCAGCTTCGCCGGGTACTGGGACGGCAGGTCCCACTCGGGCGCGTAGGTGGCGGGCTTGCCGGGGGCGTAGAAGGAGTTGGTGGGCTGGTCGGCGCGGGTGGGGATCATGTACTTCTCGAGGGTGTCCCACGCGCCGTTGAACTTCGACCAGTCGCCGGTGATCTTCCCGTACATCGCCTGCAGCCAGACGAGGTAGCTGTACGCCTCCGAGGTCGTCTCGTGGCCGTGGTCGGGGGCCTCGACGATCAGGGTCTCGACGGAGTGGTAGGGGATGCCCTCGGGCGAGAAGTAGCCGTTGGCCGGGTTGGTGATCTTGCCGTAGAGGTCGAGGAAGCGGGCGTCGTACGTGGAGTTCGCGGCCAGCTGGGCGACGGTGACCTCGGCCTTGGCGTGGCCGGGGGCGGTCGCGGTGAAGACGGCCGTGCCGGTGCCGGTGGCGGCGGCGCTGACGGTCACCTTCTGGGCGGTGTTCCAGTTCGCCGGGGTGAAGGTGAGGGTGGCCGGGCTCGCGGTGAGGCCGGTGACGCCCGAGGTGCGGGCGACGCCGACCGTGACGTCCGCCGTGGGCCGGGTCGAGAGCTTCAGCTCGAAGGTGCCGGTGCCGCCCTGGCGTACGGAGAGCTGGGCGGGGGTGGCGACGAGCGCGGGCCCGGCGGCGACGGTGATGCCGACGGGGGCGGACTCGCCGCCGGCGCCGAGGGAGTCGTACGCCTTGGCGTAGAGCGAGTGGGCGCCGGCGGGAAGGGAGGTGACGCCGAGCGTGTAGGGGGCGGTGGTGTCGGTGCCGAGCAGGGTCGTGTCGCTGTAGAACTCGACCTTCTCGATTGCGGCGCCGTCGGCGGCAGCCGCGGTGGCGGCGAGCGGGACCGGGTCGCCCTCGGTGTAGACGGCGCCGGGCGCGGGGCTGGTGAGGACGGTGACGGGTGCCTGGTGGGCGCCGGTGCAGGGGGTGCCGTTGACGGAGAAGGAGCTCGGCGCCGCGTTCGTGCCGGTGTAGGTGAACTGGGCGCCGGTGGTGACGGCGGCGCCCGCGGCGACGGTGCGGTTCCAGGAGGCGGCGGTGACGGTGACGGTCCTGCCTGACTGGCTCCAGGTGCCGTTCCAGCCGTTGCTCAGCTTCTGGTCGCCGGCGTAGGCGTAGCTGAGGGTCCAGCCGTCGAGCGGGGTGGTGGCGCGGTTGGTGAGGGTGAGCTCGGCGGTGAAGCCGGAGCCCCAGTCGTTGGTCCGGTAGTCGACGCTGCACTGGACGGCGGCGGCCTGGGCGGGTGGTCCGGCGGCGAGCAGCCCGGCGGGCAGGGCGAGTACGGCGGCGAGAGCGGCCAGGGACCCGCGTGCTCTGCGCGGTCGCGATCGTGGCGGCATGGGGGTGGTTCTCCTCGCGGCTCGGGAGACGGGGTGGTGCGTGGGGGGGGGCACGGTCAAGCTCTGAACCAGTGGGAGCGCTCCCACTGTGCAGACCTGACGAGACCCCGTCAAGACGCGCGAAGAGTCGAAGGCATTCGCCCGCCAATTTGGGCAACTCCTCTTTTCCTTGGCGTCGGTTGCCGCTACGGTCTGCCCGACCAGTGGGAGCGAATCCATCCAGTCGGCACGCCGCCGTAGGGCGTGCCCTCGCTGTGAGGACTCGCTCATGCGACATCCCCCACGCCTGACGGCGCTGCTCGCGGGAGCGGCGCTCACGATGGCGAACACCGCTCTCGTCGTCACCGGTACGGCCCGAGGAGCCGCGGCCGCACCTCTCTGCACGGTGGAGTACTCGGTCACGAACCAGTGGTCCGGGGGCTTCCAGGGTGCCGTCACCGTCACCAACGGCAGCACGGCGCTGAACGGTTGGAGCCTCGGCTTCGACTTCCCGGCCGGCCAGGTGGTCAGCCAGGGCTGGGGCGGCAGATGGTCCCAGTCGGCGAAGACCGTGACCGTCGTCAACGAGAGCTGGAACGGCCGGCTCGACACGGGCGCGAAGGTGACGGCCGGCTTCATCGCCTCCTGGACGGGGAGCAATCCGGCCCCGGCCGCGTTCACACTCGACGGCACCCCGTGCGACACCGCCGGACCGGCCCCGACACCCACGCCCACCACCTCGACGCCCACGCCGACCCCCACCCCGACGAACCCGACCCCCACGCCCACCACCCCGCCCCCCACCACTCCCCCGGCCCCGGCCACCGGCGCGCCCGAACTGCGCGTGTCCGGCAACAGGTTCGTCGACCAGAACGGCGCCACCCGCCGTCTGCTGGGCGTCAACCGCTCCGGCGGCGAGTTCATGTGCGTCCAGGGGCACGGCATCTGGGACGGTCCGGTCGACGACGCCTCCGTCCGGGCGATCGCCGGCTGGAAGGCCAACACGGTCCGCATCCCGCTCAACGAGGAGTGCTGGCTCGGCCTGGACCACATCAAGCCCGAGTACCGGGGCGCGCACTACGTGAACGCGGTCAGGGACCTGGTGAACCGGGTCCTCGCGCACGGCATGACCCCGGTGCTCGAGCTGCACTGGACGCACGGCCTGTACACCGGGAACTCCTCGGGCTGCGGCGACGTGCACGCGACCTGCCAGAAGCCCATGCCGAACGCCCGCTACACCCCGGCCTTCTGGACCTCGGTCGCCGACACCTTCAAGCACGACACCCGTGTCGTCCTCGACCTGTTCAACGAGCCCTATCCGGACCGGGCGACCTCCACCGCGGCCCAGGCGTGGTCCTGCTGGCGCGACGGTGGCAGCTGCCCCGGCATCGGCTACGAGGTCGCCGGCATGCAGGACCTGCTGGACGCGGTCCGCGCGACCGGGGCGAAGAACCTCGTCCTCGTCCCCGGCATCGCGTACTCCAACGACCTGAGCCAGTGGCTCCGGTACCGCCCCACGGACCCGGCGGGCAATCTGGCCGCCGCCTGGCACGTCTACAACTTCAACACCTGCTCCACCGAGACGTGCTGGAACGACACCCTCGCCCCGGTAGCCGCCCAGGTGCCCCTGCTGGCGGGCGAGATCGGTGAGAACACCTGCGGACACGCGTTCGTCGACCGCGTCATGAAGTGGTTCGACGACCGCGGCCTGTCGTACCTGGGCTGGACCTGGAACACGTGGAACTGCGCCTCCGGTCCCGCGCTGATCAGTTCGTACGACGGCACCCCCACCGCATTCGGCATCGGGCTGCGCGACCACCTGCGCGCCCTCACCCCCTGAAAGGAACCCCCACCCCATGAGCCGCACGAAGAGCCGCACCGCCCTGCTGGCGGCGCTCGGCCTGATCGCCGCCACCGGCGCCACGGCCACCGCGCTCGGCACCGCCACCGCGGGCGCCGCCGCGGCGGGCTGCAAGGTCGACTACCAGATCGCCAACCAGTGGAACACCGGCTTCACCGCCAACGTCACCGTCACCAACCTGGGCGACCCGGTCAACGCCTGGACGCTGGGCTGGTCCTACGCCGGCGACCAGAGGGTCGGACAGGGCTGGAACGCCACCCTCGCCCAGTCCGGCGCCGCCGTGACCGCGCGGAACCTCTCCTACAACGGGACGCTCGCGACCGGAGGTTCCGCCTCCTTCGGTTTCAACGCCACCTACAGCGGCACCAACGCCGTCCCCGCGAGCTTCACCCTCAACGGCGTGACCTGCACGGGCTCGGTGCCGCCCACCACGCCACCGACGACCCCGCCGACCACTCCCCCGACGACGCCGCCCACCACCCCGCCGCCGGCCGGCACCAAGGCCGACAACCCCTACGCCGGCGCCAAGGTGTACGTGAACCCCGAGTGGTCCGCGAAGGCCGCGGCCGAACCGGGCGGCACCAAGGTGTCGAACCAGCCCACCGGCGTCTGGCTGGACCGGATCGCCGCCATCAACGGCGTCAACGGCGGCATGGGCCTGCGCGCCCACCTCGACGAGGCCCTGAAGCAGAAGGGCACCGGCGAGCTCGTCGTCCAGCTGGTCATCTACAACCTGCCCGGACGCGACTGCTCCGCGCTGGCCTCCAACGGCGAGCTCGGCCCGACGGAGATCGACAAGTACAAGACCCAGTACATCGACCCGATCGCGGCGATCCTCTCCGACCCGAAGTACGCGGGCCTGCGGATCGTCACCACCGTCGAGATCGACTCGCTGCCCAACCTCGTCACCAACGTCAGCGGCCGCCCGACCGCGACCGCGAACTGCGACGTGATGAAGGCCAACGGCAACTACGTCAAGGGCGTCGGATACGCGCTGAACAAGCTCGGCTCGATCGCCAACGTCTACAACTACGTGGACGCCGGCCACCACGGCTGGCTCGGCTGGGACGACAACTTCGGCGCCTCCGCCGAGATGTTCAGGACCGCCGCGACCGCCGAGGGCTCCACGCTCGGCCACGTCCACGGCTTCATCGTCAACACCGCCAACTACAGCGCCCTGAAGGAGGACCACTTCTCGATCGGCGACTCCGTGAACGGGGTCTCGGTGCGCCAGTCGAAGTGGGTCGACTGGAACCGCTACACCGACGAGCTGTCGTACGCCCAGGCCATGCGCGACAAGCTGGTCTCGCTCGGCTTCTCGCCGAATCTCGGCATGCTGATCGACACCTCCCGCAACGGCTGGGGCGGCGCCAACCGGCCCACCGGACCGGGCGCGACGACCAACGTCGACACCTACGTCAACGGCGGCCGCTACGACCGGCGCATCCACCTCGGCAACTGGTGCAACCAGGCCGGCGCGGGCCTCGGCGAACGGCCCCGGGCGAACCCGGCCGCGGGCATCGACGCGTACGTCTGGATGAAGCCGCCGGGCGAGTCCGACGGCGCGAGCAAGGAGATCCCGAACGACGAGGGCAAGGGCTTCGACCGCATGTGCGACCCGACGTACACGGGCAACCCCCGCAACGGCAACAGCATGTCCGGCGCCCTGCCGGACGCGCCGCTGTCCGGCAAGTGGTTCTCGGCCCAGTTCCAGGAGCTCCTGAAGAACGCCCACCCGGCGCTCTGAGCCCCGACTGAGCCTGTCCACCCCTGCGGGCCGGCGCCTCCGGGCGCCGGCCCGCTCGCGTGGTGCGGCGCGGGCGTACGGTCGAGCCATGACGCAGTAAGCAGCGGCGCTGTGAGCCCGTCGGGAGGGCTACGCTGCCGCCATGGCGCAGATCAGGTTGCACGACGACGACACGAAGGTGCTCGGCGTCCGGGTCGAGCCGTGGGGCGAGGGGGCCGCGGCCCGGGTCGGCGGCTGACCGTCCGGCTCAGGACGACTCCCGCACCACCAGCTCCGTCGGCAGCACCTGCCGTGGCCGCTCCCCGGCCGCCTCGGACGGCTCCGCCAGTTCCCGGAGCAGCATCCGGGTCATGGCGCGGCCCATCTCCTCGATGGGCTGGCGGACGCTGGTGAGCGGCGGGTCCATCAGGCGGGCGACGGCCGAGTCGTCGACGCCGACGAGGGCGACGTCCTCGGGGACGCGGCGGCCCGACTCGCGCAGGACGCCGCGGGCACCGGCGGCCATGACGTCGGAGGCGGCGAAGACGGCGTCCAGGTCCGGGGCGCGCGCGATCAGCTCGCGCATCGCGCGGCGGCCGCCCTCCTCGGTGAAGTCGCCGGTGGCGACGAGGAGTTCGTCGGGTTCGAGGCCGGCCGCCGCGATGCCCTCGCGGTAGCCGTCGAGGCGGGCCCGGGCCACGTACATGTCGAGGGGGCCGGTGATGGTCGCGATCCTGCGGCGGCCCCGGCCGGCGAGGTGGGCGACGGCGGCGCGCCCGGCGCCCTGGTTGTCGGAGTCGACGTAGGCGGCGGACTCGTCGGCGGTGCGCCGGCCGTTCAGGACGAGGGGCAGTCCGAGTTCGCGGACCAGGTCGGGGAGCGGGTCGTCGGCGTGGACGGAGGCGAGCAGCACGCCGTCCACGCGCTGGGCGGCGAGGTACTGCTCGAAGCGCTGCCGCTCCCGCTCGGTGCGGACCAGGGTGAGCAGCAGCTGCTTGTCGGCCTCGCCGAGTTCGGCGCTGACCCCGCGGATGATGTCGAGGAAGTAGGGCTCCGCGAAGAGACGGGCCTCGGTCTCCGGGATGACGAGGGCGATGGCGTCGGTGCGGCTCCCGGCGAGCGCGCGGGCCGCCTGGTTGGGCACGTAGCCGAGCTCCTCGATGGCCCGGTGGACGGCCTCGCGGGCCTGTGCGCTCACCCGGGGGGAGCCGTTGATGACCCGGGACACGGTACCCCGGCCGACTCCGGCCCGGGCCGCGACCTCTTCCAGCGTGGGCCTGCCACTGTGCCGTCCGTTCACGCCTCTCGTACTCCCCTCGTGCGGCCTGGCGCCCCGTGCCATGCGGCGATCAGGTCAAGATAGGCCACTGTCCGACCCCCCGAACAAGCGGTGCCTTCGACCACCGAAGCATGGGAGCGCTCCCACACTACTCGAATCCGGGCACGAGTCCCACCGCGCCTCCGCGTGCAACGAATCCGTGTTCATGTCTTGACACCCCCACCCGCGAGGCAGCAACCTTCCGGCAACGACGACGTGGGAGCGCTCCCATCAGCACCACCTTTTGGACGAGGAGAGTGGAATGCGCACTTCCAGCAGCAGACGGGGCCCCGGCCGCACCCGCCGCACCGCCTTCGCGGCGGTGGCGGCCCTGACGGCCGGCGCCGCCCTGCTCACCGGGTGCGGCGGCGACACAGGGGACGCCGCCGAGGACGGGAAGATCACGCTGCGGGTCGGGACCTTCGGTTCCTTCGGCTACGACAACAAGACCGGCGCCAAGCTCTACGCCGAGTACGAGAAGACCCACCCCAACATCAAGATCGTCGAGTCGAACGTCGCCGACGGCCAGAAGTACTGGGACACCCTGAAGCTGCGCCTCTCCCGCAACAGCGGCCTGGCCGACATCCAGGCCATCGAGGTCGGCTACATCGCCGAGGCGACCGGCTCGGCGATGGCCGACAAGTGGGTCGACCTGTCCAAGACGGGCGGCGCCGACCTGGGCGCCTTCCTCGACTGGAAGGTCAAGCAGGCCACCACCGCCGACGGCAAGGTGATCGCCCTCGGCACGGACATCGGCCCCATGGCCATCTGCTACAACAAGGAGCTCTTCGCCAAGGCCAAGCTGCCCACCGACCGCACCGAGGTCGGCCGGCTCTGGTCGGGCGACTGGGGCAGGTTCCTGGAGGCCGGGAAGACGTACCGGAAGAACGCGCCCGCCGGGACCTTCTTCCACGACTCCGCGAGCGGCCTCTTCAACGCCGTCGTCAACAGCGCCCCCGAGCAGTACGCCGACGCGAGCGGCGAACTCGCCTGGGAGACCAGCCCCGGGGTGAAGAAGGCCTGGGACACCGCCGTCGCGGCCGCGCAGGGCGGCCTCACCGCCAAGCTGCGCCAGTTCGACGAGAAGGGGACCTGGAACGCCGCCTTCAAGAACTCGAAGTTCGCCACCGTCGCCTGCCCCAGCTGGATGACCGGCATCATCAAGGACCAGGCGGGCGCCGCCAACCAGGGCAAGTGGGACATCGCCGCGCCGCCGGTCGCCGGCAACTGGGGCGGCTCCTTCCTCGCCGTGCCGAAGTCCGGCAAGCACGCCAAGGAGGCCGCCGAGCTGGCCGCCTGGCTGACCGCCCCGGAGCAGCACGCCAAGGTGTTCGCGGTCAACGGCAACATCCCGTCCACCAAGGACACCCTCTCCTCGGACGCGGTGGTGGGCGCCAAGCTGCCGTACTTCGGCGACACCCCGGTCGGACAGATCTACGCCGCCGCGGCGGCCCAGATCAAGCCCGCGCCGATCAGCCTCTGGGACGGCCAGGTGAAGACCTTCCTCACCGACAACGGCATCCTCGACATCGAGCAGCGCGGCACCGACCCGGCGAAGGCCTGGGAGAACGTCAGGAAGCTGGTCGACGACAAGATCGACCAGTAGCGGGAGGCGGTGCGGGCCTCCCTCCACGCGGCGGGCCCGCACCGCGACGCTCCCACCGCCCAACCCCGTACGCACCGATCTGGAAGGACGCCCCCGTGGCCACCTCCGTACGGGCGAGGAACGGCGGCCCCCCGTCGCTCGACGCACCGCCCTCCCGTTCCCCCCGCCCCGGCTCCGCCCGCTCCGGCGGACCGTCCGCCCGGCGCAGCAGGCTCTACCGGTGGGACCTGAAGGCGACGCCGTACGTCTTCGTCGCCCCCTTCTTCCTCACCTTCGCCGCCTTCGGCCTCTTCCCGCTGCTCTACACCGGCTGGCTCTCGCTCAACCGGGTGGAGCTCGGCGGCGAACCCGAGTGGAAGGGCCTCGCGAACTACACCGACCTCGCCGGCAGCGAGTTCTTCTGGAACGCGCTCGCCAACACCTTCACCATCGGCGTCATCTCGACCGTCCCGCAGCTGCTCATGGCCCTCGGCCTCGCCCATCTGCTCAACTACAAGCTGCGCGGGCGCCGGTTCTTCCGGGTCGCGGTCCTCGCCCCGTACGCCACCTCCATCGCGGCGGCGACCCTGGTCTTCGCCCAGCTGTTCAACTCCGACTACGGGCTGATCAACTCGGCGCTCGGCCTGGTGGGTTTCGACCCGGTCGACTGGGAGTCCTCCACCTGGCCCGCGCAGATCGCGATCTCGGTGATCGTGACCTGGCGGTGGACCGGCTACAACGCGCTGATCTACCTGGCCGCGATGCAGGCCGTGCCGAACGACCTGTACGAGGCGGCCGCGCTCGACGGGGCCTCGCGCTGGCGCCAGTTCCTGAGCATCACGATCCCCTCCATCCGTCCCACCATCCTGTTCACGGTCATCGTCTCCACCATCGGCGCCACCCAGCTGTTCGGCGAGCCGATGCTCTACGGCGGCAGCGTGGGCATCTCCGGCGGCAGCGGCAACCAGTTCCAGACACTGAGCCTGCTCATGTACGAGAAGGGCTGGGTCACCGGCGCGCTCGGCCAGGCCTCCGCCATCGCCTGGGTGATGCTGCTGCTCCTGCTCCTCATCGGCGGCGTCCAGGCGCTCGTCGCCCGCGCCAACCGCAAGAAGCTGGGGGGCTGAACCCGTGCGCACCCGATTCCGGCAGAAGGCCGGCCGGCAGCACCACGCCGGACCCCTCACCTACGTCCTGCTCGGCCTCGCCGCGCTGGTCTCGCTCTTCCCGCTCTACTGGAACCTCGTCGCCGCCTCCCACACCGGCGAACGGGTGGTCACGGCCCCGGCGCCGCTGCTGCCCGGACCACGGCTGTTCGACAACCTCTCCTTCGCCTGGAACCAGGTCGACATGGGCGAGGCGCTGGTCAACACCACGGTCGTGGCCGCCCTCGTGGCGCTGTCCACGGTCCTCTTCTCCACCCTGGCCGGCTTCGCCTTCGCCCGGCTGCCGTTCAAGGGGCGCAACATCCTGCTCACCCTGGTGGTGGCGACGATGACGATCCCGCCGCAGCTGAGCGTCATCCCGCTGTACCGGATCATCACCGACCTCGGCTGGGTCGACCAGCTCCAGTCCGTGGTCCTGCCGTCCCTGGTGGCCGCGTTCGGCGTGTTCTTCATGCGCCAGTTCCTCATCGAGGCGCTGCCGGTCGAGCTGGTGGAGGCGGCCCGGATGGACGGGGCGCACTCGCTGCGGATCGTCTGGCACGTGGTCTTCCCGGTCGCCCGGCCCGCGATGGCGGTCCTCGGCATGCTCGTCTTCGTCCAGGCGTGGAACGACTTCTTCTGGCCGTTCATCGCGCTCACCCCCGACGGCAACCCCACCCTCCAGGTGGCCCTGGCCGGCCTCGGCGCGGGCAACCACACCGTCGACCACGCGGTGGTGCTCACCGGGGCGCTGATCTCCACCGTGCCGCTGCTGCTGGTGTTCGCCGTGCTCGGCAAGCACATCGTCGGCGGGATCACCGCGGGCGCCGTCAAGAGCTGACGGCCCGTCCTCCCTCTCCTTCGTATCGCATCCGTCTCTCTTGCGTTGGGAGCCCTCTCCTATGACCGCGTCCGACACCCGGCCGCTCACCGCCGTCCGCCGCTTCCCGTCCGACTTCCTGTGGGGCGCGGCCACCGCCGCGTACCAGATCGAGGGCGCGGCGGCCGAGGACGGCCGGACGCCGTCCATCTGGGACACGTTCTCGCACACCCCGGGGAAGGTCTTCCAGGGCCACACGGGCGATGTCGCCGTCGACCACTACCACCGGTTCCGCGAGGACGTCCGGCTGATGTCCGAACTGGGCCTGAACGCCTACCGGTTCTCGGTGTCCTGGTCTCGGGTGCAGCCGACCGGCCGGGGGCCGGCCGTGCAGAAGGGCCTGGACTTCTACCGGCGGCTCGTCGACGAGCTGCTCGCGGCCGGGATCGAGCCGGCGCTGACCCTCTACCACTGGGACCTGCCGCAGGAACTGGAGGACGCCGGCGGCTGGCCGGAGCGGGCCACGGCCGAGCGGTTCGCCGCCTACGCGGCGCTGGTCGCCGACGCCCTGGGCGACCGGGTCACCCGCTGGACGACGCTCAACGAGCCCTGGTGCAGCGCGTTCCTCGGGTACGGCTCCGGGGTGCACGCGCCGGGCCGCACCGACCCGGTGGCGGCGCTGCGGGCCGCGCACCACCTGAACCTGGGGCACGGCCTCGCGGTGCGGGCGCTGCGGTCGGCGCTGCCGGCCGGGGCGAAGCTGGCGGTGTCGCTCAACCTCCACGAGGTGCGCCCGCTGACCTCGTCGCCGGCGGACCTGGAGGCGGCCCGCCGGATCGACACGGTCGGCAACGAGATCTGGCTCGGCCCGATGCTGGAGGGCGGCTATCCGCGGCAGCTGTTCGCCGACACCGCGCACCTGACCGACTGGGACTTCGTCCGGGACGGTGACGAGGCCGCGGTGGGACAGCCGCTGGACTGGCTGGGCATCAACTACTACACGCCCACCGTCGTGTCGCACGTCGCCGAGGGCGAGGAGAAGCCCCAGGACGACGGGCACGGCAACAGTGAGTTCTCGCCGTGGCCCGGCGCCGACGACGTCGCGTTCCACCAGGCCGACGGAGCGCGTACGGCGATGGGCTGGCCGGTCGACCCCTCGGGTCTGAAGGACCTGCTGACCCGGATCTCGGCCCGTCACCCCGGGCTGCCGCTGGTGGTGAGCGAGAACGGCGCGGCGTACGAGGACGTGGTCGCGGCGGACGGATCGGTGCACGACCCGGAGCGCGCCGCCTATGTGCACGCGCATCTGGAGGCGCTGCACCGTGCGGTCGAGGAAGGCGCCGTGGTGCACGGCTACTTCCTGTGGTCGCTGCTGGACAACTTCGAGTGGGCGTACGGCTACGCCAAGCGGTTCGGCGCCGTGCACGTCGACTACGAGACGCTGCGGCGCACCCCGAAGTCCAGTGCCCGCTGGTACGCGCGCGTGGCGCGCTCCGGCGAGCTGCACCCGCCGGGGGCGGAGGCCTGAGCAAGATCGTGGAGCGGTACGGTTTCGGGGCGGTCCGCCGACCCGGGACCGTACCGTCACGGAGGGAAGTGCCCGAGATGTCTGTGATCCACCGGACCACCATGACGCCGACGAAGCTGGAGCTCCTTCAGGCCTGGTTGCCCACCCGCCCCTGGTACCCGGCGACGGGCGGCACGCCCGTGCTGGAGAAGGCGGGCGGCTTCCGGCTCGACGACCCGGAGGGCGAGGTGGGCATCGAGTTCATGGTGGTGCGGGACGCCTCGGCCGCCGAGCGGCACGGGTACCTGGTGCCGCTGACGTACCGGGGCGCACCGCTTCAGGGCGCCGAGCAGTCGCTCGTCGGCACCTCGGAGCACGGGGTGCTCGGCACGCGGTACGTGTACGACGGGACGCACGACCCGGTGCTGCTCGCCGAGCTGCGGGCGCTGCTGCGGGGGCAGGTCGTGCCGCAGGCGCAGAGCGAGTCCGACACGCCCGACCCGAAGGTGACCGCCACCGTCGACGGGGACGAGGGATGGGCGCCGGTGTCCGACGCGTCGGTGACCGACGGGCCGGACGGCACGGTGATCCGGTTCGGGAGCGGGGCGCCGGAGCTGCGGGTGATCCGCGTGCTCGGGACCGGCGAGGAGCCGGCGGCGGGGGCGCGCGGCGCGGTCACGGCGTGGTGGCTCCCGGCGGAGGGCGAGGAGCGGACCGAGGCGTTCGTGGTCGTGCGCGACGCCCCCTGAGCTCCGGCTGCCAGGGGTCCGGGGCTCAGGGGCGTCGCGCCGGGTCCGGGGCTCCGGGTCCGGGGCGCGCGGGGGCCGGGGCTCCGGGTCCGGGGCTTCAGAGGGCCTGGGCGCCGGGGCGCGCCGGGGCACCCCGGGGCGCCGGGGTTCACGGGCTCCGGGGTTCCTCCGTCCGGCGGTCGTCAGAAGACCGAGAGGCCCGTGATGGTGGTGAACCGGTCGAGGGCGGCGACGCCCGCGACCGAGTTGCCGCGCTCGTCCAGGCCGGGGCTCCACACGCAGAGCGTGCAGCGGCCCGGGACCACGGCGATGATGCCGCCGCCGACTCCGCTCTTGCCGGGCAGTCCGACCCGGTAGGCGAAGTCGCCGGCGGCGTCGTACGTGCCGCAGGTCATCATCACCGCGTTGACCTGCTTGGCCTGGCTGCGGGTGAGCAGCCGGGAGCCGTCGGAGCGGACGCCGTGCCGGGCGAGGAAGCCGGTGGCGAGGGCGAGGTCGGCGCAGGACGCCTCGATGGAGCACTGCCGGAAGTACTCGCGCAGCAGGGTCGGCACCGGGTTGGCGATGTTGTCGTAGCTCGCCATGAAGTGGGCGAGCGCGGCGTTGCGGTCCCCGTGGGCGGTCTCGGAGGCGGCGACGTCCCGGTCGAAGTCGAGGTCCTGGTTGCCGCTCTCGGCCCGCAGGAAGTCCAGCAGGACGCCGGAGGCGTCGCCGGTCATCCGGTGCAGCTGGTCGGTGACGACGAGGGCGCCGGCGTTGATGAACGGATTGCGCGGGATGCCGTTCTCGTACTCCAGCTGGACGAGGGAGTTGAACGGGTTGCCGGACGGCTCGCGGCCGACGTGCTCCCACAGCGCCTCGCCCTTGCGGGCCAGGGCGAGGGCGAGCGTGAAGACCTTGGTGACGGACTGGGTGGAGAAGGGGTGCTGCCAGTCCCCCACGCCGTACACGGTCCCGTCCAGCTCGGCGACGGCCATCCCGAATCGGGCCGGGTCGGCGGAGGCGAGCGCCGGGATGTAGTCGGCGGACCGGCCGCGCGCGGTGAGGCCGGCGATCTCCTCGGCGATGCGGTCGAGGACGGGTTCGAAGGTCAACAGCATGCACCCATCTTGCGCTGGCCGGTGCGCGGACCGTGGGGGCACCCCCTGAGTGGCGTCGGCAGGGCGACGGGGCGAGGGTGGCTGGAAGGAGACGTACGGGGTAACCGGGACACAGGGGACTTAGGGGATGCACGAGACATACCTGATGTACGAGAACGGGAGTGAGGTGAGCCGGGTGCCGCTGACCGCGGATGAGCCGGGCGCGCCCTGCTGGCTGAGTCTGGCGGCGCGCGACCTCGGCGCGGCGGAGGAGTTCTACGGGGCCGTGCTCGGCTGGACCTTCCGGCACGGTTCGCTGGGGCACGGCTTCTCGGTGGGCGAACGGGACGGGGTGCCGGTGGGCGGCATCGGCGAGCTGGCCGTCCGGATGTCCATGCCGGTCGCCTGGACGCCGTACTTCGCCGTGGCCGACGCGGACGAGGCGGTGGCGCGCATCCGCGAGCGCAGCGGCACGGTCGGCGTGGGCCCGGTGGCCTTCCCTCCGCGTGGCCGGGCGGCCCTGGCCACCGACCCGGAAGGCGCGGCGTTCGGCGTGTGGGAGGGCCGGGTCTCCTCCCGCTGGCGGCTCGGTGAGCACCACGCCCCCGCCTGGCTGGAACTGCACACGCGCAACGCCTTCGACGCGGCCGTCTTCTACGGAGGCGTCCTGGACTGGCTGAACGGGGGTGTGGAGCGGTTCGAGGTGGCCTACGAGGACGACCAGGTGGTGCTGTACCGCCAGGGCGAGGCGATCGCCCGGCTGAACAGCGGCCCGGTGGAGGCGGCGTCCCCGCAGCCGCAACTGCGCCCGCGCTGGCTGGTCCACTTCCGCGTCCCGGACCTGGAACGCGCGACCGCCGCGGTGCTCGAGCACGGAGGTTCGCTGGTCCCCGAGGCGGACCACGGCTGGCCGGTCCCGGCGGGCCGGCGTGCGTCGGTGCGCGATCCGCAGGGCGGCCTGTTCACGTTGGACGAGGCGGCGGACGAGCGGGCCTGAGGGCCGAGAGCCGGAGGACCTGAGGGCCTGAGGGCCCGGAAGCCTGAGGGCCCGGAAGCCTGAGGGCCCGGAAGCCTGAGGGCCCGAGAGCCCGGGAGCCCGAAAGCCTAAGGGCCTGCCTGAGGGCCTGCGGGCCTGTTCCGGCCGGGTGCCCGCACGCGAACCGGCCCGGAGTGTCTCCGTTCCTCCCGTCCGCCTCCCTCACCGCTCCGGTGCCGCGAGGCCCAGCTCTCCCGTGGGCTGGGGGGCGAACCAGCGCTCCGTGGCCCGCTCCGTCACCCCGGCGAGGGTCGGCGGGGACCAGCGCGGGTCGCGGTCCTTGTCCACGACCTGGGCGCGGATGCCCTCGACCAGGTCCGGTGAGGAGAGGGCCGCGCAGGAGAGCCGGAACTCCATGTTCAGGGTCGCTTCGAGCGAGTCCAGGGCCCGGGCGCGGCGCAGCGCGGCCAGGGTGGCCTTCAGGGCCGTGGGCGAGCGGGTGAGCAGGACGGTCGCCGTCTCCTTGGCCTCGGGGACGCCCGAGTCGGTGAGGCGCTCGACGATCTCCTCGACGGTGCCGGCGGCGTAGCAGGCGTCGATCCAGCCGCGGCGGTCGGCCAGATCGCCGGGCGGCGCCGGGCGGGCGTGGCGGGCGACCGCCTCGTCGGCGGGCAGCCGGACGAGGTCGTCGGCGAGGGCCGGCAGGGTCTGGGAGGGCACGAAGTGGTCAGCGAGGCCGGTGAGGAGGGCGTCGGCGGCGCCTGCCTGGGCGCCGGTGAGGGCGAGGTGGGTGCCGAGTTCGCCCGGGGCGCGGCTCAGCAGGTACGTGCCGCCGACGTCGGGGACGAAGCCGATGCCGGTCTCGGGCATGGCGATCCGGGAGCGTTCGGTGACGATCCGGACGGAGCCGTGTCCGGAGACGCCGACGCCGCCGCCCATGACGATCCCGTCCATGAAGGCCACGTACGGCTTGGGACAGCGGGCGATGCGGGCGTTGAGCCGGTACTCGTCGCGCCAGAAGGCGACGGTCGCGGTGCCGCCGCCGGCGCGGGCGTCGTCGTGGATGGCCCGGATGTCGCCGCCCGCGCACAGTCCCCGCTCGCCCGCGCCGCGCAGGACCACGGTCGTCACCGCCGGGTCGTGCTCCCACTCCGTCAGGGCGTCGTCGATCCGGCGCACCATCGCGTGGGTGAGGGCGTTGATGGCGCGGGGCCGGTTCAGGGTGAGGAAGCCCGCGCGGCCCTCGGTGTGGACGAGGACCTCGGGCTCCTGGGGGCCGGTGGGTGCCGACATGTGCGTCCTTCCGGATTCCGGCGCGCCGTTCCGGGGTACCGAAACGATCTTCCGTCCACCGTAGCCGCCCGGACGGCGCTCGCCCAGGGGCTCCCGGCCCGCTGCCGCCCTACCGGCGGGAACACCCGGATGGCGGGGCGCCCGCGCACCACGTTCGCACACCGCGCCCGAGCCGACTGACGGCTCGGATCCCCCGCCCCGTCGCTCTCCGTGGCGGTCTCCCGTTTTCCCTGTCGGTCACACCGGGGGCAGCATGGAAGGAAGCCCCGGCGAGCAGGGCGGGAAGGAGCGCAGCGTGACGCCAGGCGCGGAGCGGTCCGCCCCGGGTTCCCCGGGGCGGGCCAGCGGGTTGCGGAGCGTCGCGGGCCAGGTCTTCGCTTTGCAGGCGATCATCGCGCTGCTGATCGTGGCCGCGGCGGCGCTGGCGCTCGTCCTGCAGGGCCGCTACGACAGCGAACGCGACGCACGCAACCGCTCGCTGGCCGTCGCGGAGGCCTTCGCCCACGCGCCCGGGCTGGTGGAGGCGCTGCGCTCCGACGACCCGACCGCGGTGCTCCAGCCCCGCGCGGAGGCGGCCCGGATCGGCTCCGGGGTGGACTTCATCGCCGTTCTCGCCCCGAACGGCGCGCGCTACACCGACTCCGACCCCTCCCTCATCGGCCAGCGCGCGCACGGTGACATCGCCAGGGCGGCGGCCGGGGAGTCCTTCACGGAGATCTACCACGGCGCCCCGACCGACGCGGTGCGGGCGGTCGTCCCGGTCCGGGACGAGAACGGGACGGTCGTCGGCATGGTCAGCAGCGGCATCGAGGTGGAGACCGTCGGCAACGCCGTCGAGGGCCGGCTGCCGCTGCTGCTCGGCGCCGCGGCGGGCGGCCTGGCCCTCGCCGTGGGCGGCGCGGGCCTGGTGAGCCATCGGCTGCGGCGGCAGACCCACGGCCTCGGCCCGGCGGAGATGACCCGCCTCAAGGAGCACCACGAGGCGGTCCTGCACTCGGTGAAGGAGGGGGTCGTCATCGTCGGCGGCGACGGGACGCTGCTGCTCGCCAACGACGAGGCGCGCCGGCTCCTGAAGCTGCCGGCGGACGCCGAGCGGCGCCACGTCCGGGAGCTCGGCCTGGAACCCCGTACGGCCGCGCTGCTGCTGTCCGGGCGGGCGGCGACGGACGAGGTGCACCTCGCCGGTGACCGGCTGCTGGCCGTGAACGTACGGCCGACCGGGGACCGCGCGGGCGGCTGCGTCATGACCGTGCGCGACACGACGGAGCTGGCGGCGCTGACCGGCCGGGCCGAGGTGGCGCGGGGCCGGTTGCGGCTGCTGTACGAGGCGGGCACGCGGATCGGCACGACGCTGGACGTGGTGCGGACGGCGGAGGAACTGTCGGAGGTGGCGGTGCCGCGGTTCGCCGACTTCGTGACCGTGGAACTGCTCGACCCGGTGATGCGCGGCGAGGAGCCGTCCGGCGCGTACACGGAGATGCGGCGCACGGCGCTGAGCGGGGTGCGCCAGGAGACGCCGCTGCAGCCGGTGGGCGACCTGATCCGGTTCGTGGTGCCGACCACGCCCATGGCGTCGGCCCTCGACGAGGGACGGGCCGTGCTCCAGGCGGACCTGGCCTCCGCGCAGGGCTGGCGGGCCCAGGACCCGGAGGGCGCGGCGCAGGCGCTGGCGTACGGGCTGCACTCGCTGCTCACGGTGCCGCTGCTCGCCCGCGGGGTGGTGCTCGGCATGGCGAATTTCTGGCGCGGCCGCGACACCCCGGAGCCGTTCGGGGAGGAGGACTTGTCGTTCGCGGAGGAGCTGGCGGCGCGGGCGGCGCTGGCGATCGACAACGCGCGGCGGTTCACCCGGGAGCACTCGATGGCGGTGGCGCTGCAACGCAGTCTGCTGCCGCGGGTGCTGCCGGAGCAGAACGCGATGCGGGTCGCCTACCGGTATCTGCCGGCGAAGGCGGGGGTGGGCGGTGACTGGTTCGACGTCATCCCGCTGCCAGGGGCGCGGGTGGCGCTCGTGGTCGGGGACGTGGTGGGGCACGGGCTGCACGCGGCGGCGACGATGGGGCGGCTGCGGACGGCGGTGGCGAACTTCTCCACGCTCGACCTGCCGCCGGAGGAGCTCCTCACCCATCTGGACGAGCTGATCGACCGGCTCGGGGAGGAGAACGAGCCGGGGAGCGAGAACGACGGCGGGGGTGACGGGGACGGCGACGGCGGTGCGGAGGGCACCGCGGGCGCGACCTGTCTGTACGCGATCTACGACCCGACCTCCGGTGTCTGCACGATGGCGAGCGCGGGCCATCCGGGGCCCGCGCTGGTGCGGCCGGACGGGAGCGTGGAGTTCCCCGCGCTGCCTGCCGGACTGCCCCTCGGCCTCGGTCTCGGCGACCGGCCGTTCGCGTCGGCGCGGCTGAAACTGGAGCCGGACAGCACCCTGGTGCTGTTCACCGACGGTCTTCTGGAGGACCGCCACCGGGACTTCGACACCGGGCTCGCGCTGCTGCGCAAGACCCTGGCGCGGCCCGACCGGACGCCGGAGCAGATCTGCGCGGACGTGCTCGCCGCGCTGCTGTTCCCGGTGCCGTCCGACGACATCGCGCTGCTCGTGGCGCGGGCCCGCCGGATCCCGCAGGACCGGATCGCGGAGTGGGACGTGCCGTCGGATCCGTCCGCCGTGGCGCCGGTGCGCAACGCGGCGGCGGCGCGGCTCGCCGAGTGGGGTCTGGAGGGTGCGGGGTTCACGGCGGAGCTGGTGTTGAGCGAGCTGATCACCAACGCGATCCGGTACGGGCGGCCGCCGGTCAGGGTGCGGCTGGTGTACGACCGGGTGCTGATCTGCGAGGTGTCGGACGGCAGCAGCACCTCCCCCCATCTGCGGCACGCGGCGGACACCGACGAGGGCGGCCGGGGCCTGTTCCTGGTGGCCCAGTTCGCCCAGCGCTGGGGCACCCGGTACGCGCGCCGGGGCAAGACCATCTGGGCCGAGCTGCCGGTCTCCCCGGACGGTCCGGGCGCGGACCCGGCGGTCCCGCTGCTCGATCCGGACGCCCTGGAGGACCTGGCCTGGTGACGTCCACTCCGGCCACTCCACCCGTAGTACTCTCCCCGGAGTACGTGTGGTGCCGGGTGACGGGAGTGATGAGGGTGGCGCGCAGGAACCCGGAGCGCAGGGCGGCGCTGGTCGACGCCGCGATCGAGGTGCTGGCCCGGGAGGGAGCCCGGGGCCTGACGTTCCGGGCCGTGGACACCGAGGCGGCCGTGCCGCCCGGCACCGCCTCGAACTACTTCGCCAACCGGGACGACCTGCTCACCCAGGCGGGCGCCCGTGTCTACGAGCGGCTGCAGCCCGACGAGGAGACGCTGGACGCCCATCGGACGGCGAGCGCGGACCGCGAGACGTACACGCGCCTGATGCGGGACCTCGTCGGCCGGGTCAGTTCCTTCCGCACCGGCTATCTGGCCCTGCTCGAACTGCGCCTGGAGGCCACCCGGCGCCCGGAGCTGCGCGCCGTCCTGACCGAGCGGGTGCGCGCGGACGTCGAGCAGAACGTGACCTACCACGAGTCGACCGGTCTGCCCGGCGACGCGACGGCGGTCAGACTGCTGATGCTGACCCTCAACTGGCTGATCGTGGAGCAGCTGACGCTGCCGGAGGTCTTCTCCGAGGAGGAGCGGGACGCCCTGATCGGCGCGGCGGTCGACCGGATCGTCTTTCCCTAGCCGGTCCACCGGATTCTCGAGCTGGTCCACCGGATTCCCCAGCTGGTCCACCGGATCGTCCTTCCCCGGCTAGGTGTCTCGCAGCCGGTCGGCGAACCAGTCGGCGGCGAGTTCGCCCACCCGTTCGAGGGCGCCCGGCTCCTCGAAGAGGTGGCCGGCGCCGGGGACGGTGACGAGCCGGTGCTCGCAGCGCAGCCGGCGCTCGGCCCGGCGGTTGAGGTCGAGGACCAGGGGGTCGGCGCCGCCGACGATCAGGAGGGTCGGCGCGGTGACGTCGGGCAGGCGCTCGTCGGCGAGGTCGGGGCGGCCGCCGCGGGATACCACGGCGGCGACGGTGCTGCCGGGCTCGGCGGCGGCCCACAGCGCCGCGGCGGCGCCCGTACTGGCCCCGAAGTAGCCGGTCGGCAGTCCGCCCGCGCCGGGACGGGCGGCGAGCCAGTCGGTGGCCTGCCGCAGGCGCGCGGCGAGCAGCGGGGTGTCGAAGACGTTGCTCCGGTCCGCGGCCTCGTCCTCGGTGAGCAGGTCGAAGAGGAGCGTGCCGAGCCCGGCGCGGTGCAGGGCGGCGGCGACCGCCGTGTTGCGCGGGCTGTGCCGGCTGCTGCCGCTGCCGTGCGCGAAGAGCACGACGCCGCCGGCCTTCCCGGGCACGGTGAGATGTCCGCCCGCCTCCGTGGCGCCGAGCGGGATGCGGACCTCGGTGTCCTCGCCGCCCCGGATTCCGGCCGCGGCCCCGCCGCGCCGCGCCCTGAGCCGGGCCACGACCTCCTCGTCCGGGGTCTGCGAGAAGTCCTGGTAGAACTGGCCGATGGCGTAGAAGGTGACGGGTTCGCGGACGCAGTACGTCTCGTCCGCCGCGCCCGCGACCCGGGTGGTCCAGCCGCGGGGCGCGACCGGCACGGCGAGCGCGATCCGGTCGGCACCCCGGGCCCGTACCACCTGGCAGGCGGCGAGCGCGGTGGCGCCGGTGGCGAAGCCGTCGTCGACCACGACGACCGTGCGACCGGTGATGTCGTCCGGTTCGCGCTCGCCCCGGTAGCGGCGGGCCCGTTCCTCCAGGACGGCCCGTTCCCGCCGCTCGGCCTCGGCGAGGTCCCGGTCGGACACGCCGGTCCGGGCGATCACCTCGTCGTTGAGGACGCGGACGCCGTCCTCGCCGATCGCGCCCATGGCGAGCTCGGGCTGGAACGGCACGCCCAGTTTCCGTACCAGGCAGATGTCCAGGGGCGCCCCGAGCGCGTCGGCGACCTCGGCGGCCACCGGCACTCCCCCGCGGGGCAGTCCGAGGACGACCACGTCCCGGCCCCTGAGGTCGGTGAGCCGCTCGGCGAGCTGCCGGCCGGCGTCGGTGCGGTCGGTGAAGTACATGTCTGCGCGCCTTCCTGCCCATGCGCCCGTCGGACCGCCCGGGACGGGGGTCATCCGGGCCGGGCCGTCAGGGCCGGTCCGCCCAGGTCCGCTTCGGGTGCGGTGGAGATCCGCATGCCGTAGGGACGGCTGATCCGGCCGAGCACGTCGTGGAGCCACCGCACGTCCCGCTCCGGGGCCCGTTCGAGCCGCAGTCGGCGGCTGCGCAGCGGCACGAGCCGTACCTCGGCCAGGGCGCCGTCCTCGTCGCGGACGGTGACGAGGTGGAGGAGCCGCAGGTCGTCGCGGTAGTGCTCCTGTCCGCCGATCCCCTCGTAGTCGTTGACGAGGTCGCCGCAGCCGTGCAGGACGAGCCTGCCCCGGTACGCCTCCAGGGGCCGCGGGTGGTGCGAGGAGTGGCCGTGCACGATGTCGGCGCCCGCGTCGACGAGGGCGTGGGCGAAGGAGACCTCGGCGCGGGCGGGGGCGTAACCCCAGTTGGGCCCCCAGTGGACCGACACGACCACGAGGTCGCCGGGCCTGCGCCCGGCGCGCAGCCGGGCGCAGATGCGGCCGGCGGCCTCGTCGGCCGGTTCGGCCGCGAAGTGGACGCCGCCGCGCCGGGCGGTGGCGGCCCAGTCCCGGGGCACTCCGCTGGAGGCCAGGCCGAGCGCGTGGACGAGGAGCCGGCGTCCGCCGGGCAGCGGTACGGCCGCGGGCCGCCGGGCCTCCTCGGCGTTCCGGCCCGCGCCCGCGGTGCGCAGCCCGGCGCCGGCGAGGGCGTCGAGGGTGTCGTCGAGTCCGCGCCGGCCGTGGTCGAGGACGTGGTTGTTGGCGAGGACGACCACATCGGGCCGTACGGCGGTCAGCGCGGGGAGGTTGGCGGGATCCATGCGGTAGTGGACGGCCTTGCCGGGGGCGGGGCGGTCGTGCCGGGTGACCGCCGTCTCCAGGTTGACCACCCGGGCGTCGGGCCGTGCGGCGTCGATCAGGGCGAGGGCCTCGCCCCACGGGTAGTAGGGACCGGCCGTGCGGGGCACCGGTCCGGAACGGGCCTCGGCGAGGGCCACGTAGTCACGCGCGTCGCGCACGTACCGCTCGGGCAGCGCCGGGTCGAGGGGATGGGGAAGGATCTGGTCGATTCCGCGGCCGAGCATCACGTCGCCGCAGAGGAACAGTCCGGTCAGACCGTCGCCGCCCATACACCCAGGCTAGCCCTCCGGACGTCATGCGTTCCGATGATCATGATCGTCCCGGGGAGGGACGCGGGGCGCGGGTCACGGCGGACAGGATGGTCCCTCCGCGCGCGCTCACACCGCGCGCGGAGGACCGACGAGACGACCACAAGGGGGAACCTCCTCATGCACTCCACGCGCTCGACGCGCTCCTCGCACTCCACTCGCTTAAGGGTCCGCCCGGCCCGGACGACGGCCGTGGTCTCGGCCGCCCTCCTCGCCCTGTCCCTGGGCGTGCTCCCGGCCCAGGCCGCCGACGCCACGGGGGCGGCGCCGGTGAGCGCGGTGGCGGAGCGCCACCGGCCCGCCCTGGACCGCGAGGCGCTGCGCGCGTCCCTCGACGCCTTCCGCGCCGCCGGCATGTACGGGTCGTTCGCCGCGGTCCGGGACGGCTCGGCGCAGTGGCGGGGTGCCACGGGCCTCGCCGATCCGGCCGCAGGGCGGCCCATGGCACCGGACTTCGAGCACCGGGTCGGCAGCATCACCAAGACGTTCACGGCCGTGGCGGTCCTCCAGCAGGCGGAACGCGGCCGGATCGACCTGGACGCGCCCGTCGGCCGCTATCTCCCGGACCTCGTCACCGGCGAGCGCGGCGAGAAGGTGACGGTCCGGATGCTGCTCAACCACACGAGCGGCATCGCGGACTACATCCTGCCGGCCTTCCCCGGACTGGTGCGGGACCCGGGCAAGGAGCTGGACGAGCACCGGCTGCGGCACCTGGAACCGGAGGAGCTCGCCCGCCTGGGCCTCGCGGCGCCGCCGGTCCAGGAGCGGGGGAAGCACTCCTACTCCAACACCAACTACATCCTCGCCGGGCTGGTGCTGGAGCGGGTGACGGGCCAGGACCCGGAGGCGTACATCACCCGTCACGTCATACGCCGGGCGGGTCTGCGCCACACGTACTTCCCGTCCTCGGCGCGGATCGAGGGTCCGCACGCGGGGATGTACGAGTCGTTCTACGGCCTCATCGACCCGCCGGGCGACTACAGCACGTACGACATGTCGTGGGCGGGCACCGCCGGTGCGCTGGTGTCGACGACGAACGACCTCAACGTCTTCTACCGCAAGCTGCTGGGCGGCCGGCTGCTCGGCCCCGCCGCGCTGCGCGCGATGAAGACGACGGTCCCCGCCTACGAGACGGCGCCCGGCGAGGAGGCCGCGATGCGCTACGGGCTCGGCCTGTACACGCTGAGGATGCCGAGCGGCGGCTGGTACTGGGGCCATGACGGCGCGGTGTTCGGCGCGGGCACCTGGTCGCTCGCCACCGAGGACGGCCGCCGGCAGGTGTCCGTGGCGTGGAACCTGATGAAGTACCAGCGCTTCGACGAGCAGGGCCGTCCGCTGCCGGATCCGATCACTCCGGCGCTGTACGCGTTCGTGGACGGCGCCCTCGCCGGCGGCGCCCCGGCAGCGGCCACGGGTGGCCTGCGCTCGGCGGCACCGACGGCCGCCGCCGACCTGCCGCCGCTGGTGGACCGGCTGCCGGGCTTCCCGCGGTAGGGCCCTAACGGCCCGCCCGGGCCGCGCGGCGGATGGTGGCGTCCACCAGGGCGAGCGCGTCCGCCGCGGTGCGGCCCGGGGCGCGGTTCCAGGGGCCGATGAGCTCGGTCCAGCCGCGGGAGCGGAGCTCTTCGAGCATCCACGCCCCGGCCTCGTTCATGGTGGCCGCGCTGCCGTAGCCGAGCCGGTGGGCGGCGAGCATCGCGCCGCAGACGCAGCGTGCGCCGCGCCGGTCGCGGAGCTTGTACGGCGTGTTCTGCCAGCCCCAGGTGGTCAGGACCCGCCGGGCGTGGGCGAGGTGGACCGAGGGGCTGACGTCGGGGCTGCCGATGCGGCGCCAGGCGTGCAGCCGGTCGGGCAGGATCGCGCCGAGGCGTCCGGGCAGCGGGCGCTCGGCGGGCTCGGGCGCGGGCCGGGCGTCGAGGCCGGCGAGGGCGTCGGCGACGAGCCGTTCCACCGGGACGGACAGCAGCCGCCGCCAGTCGGCCGCCTCCTCCCGTACCGGCGGGGCGTCGGACCAGCGGGCCACGATCTCCTGCCAGGCCGCGGTGTCGAGCAGGGCGGCGGCTTCCCGGTCGAGCTCGTCGGGGGTGGTGGGCGCGGCGGCGGGGGTGACGGCGGGGTTCGGCATGCGGGCGACTCCACGACTTATTCATACCTGTATCGGTAGATATGTCGGCTTTGTCGCCCGCTGCCTTGAGCCTCAGATCGTCAGCACCCCGCCCGCCGTCCCCGTGAGGTGCTCGGGCGTCAGGAGCTCGGCGAGCCGCTCGGGCGGGAGCAGGCCCTTCTCCAGGGTGAGCTCGGCGACCGAGCGGCCGGTGGCCAGGGCCTCCTGGGCGATGGCGGTCGCGGCGGTGTAGCCGAGGTGCGGGTTGAGCGCGGTGGCCAGTCCGATGGAGTTCTCGACGCTTCGGCGCAGGGACTCGGTGTTGGCGGTGATGCCGGTGACACAGCGCTCGGCGAGGGTGTGGCAGGCCGCCCTGAGGGAGGTCAGGCTCTTCGACAGGGCGTGGAAGATGACCGGCTCGAAGGCGTTGAGCTGGAGCTGGCCGCCCTCCGCCGCCATGGTGATGGTCATGTCGTTGCCGATCACCTCGAAGGCGACCTGGTTGACGACCTCGGGGATGACCGGGTTGACCTTGCCGGGCATGATGCTCGAACCGGCCTGAACGGGCGGCAGGTTGATCTCGCCGAATCCCGCGCGCGGGCCGGAGGAGAGCAGCCGCAGGTCGTTGCAGGTCTTGGAGAGCTTCACGGCGATCCGCTTGAGGACGCCGGAGAGCTGCACGAAGGCGCCGCAGTCCTGGGTGGCCTCGATCAGGTTGGCGGAGGTCACCAGGGGCAGTCCGGTGATGCCGGCGAGGTGCCTGCGGGCGGTCTCGGCGTAGCCGGGGGCGGCGTTGAGACCGGTGCCGATCGCGGTGGCGCCGAGGTTGATCTCGTGGATCAGCTCGATCGCCTCGGCCAGGCGTCCGCGGTCCTCCTCCAGCATCACGGCGTACGTGGAGAACTCCTGGCCCAGCGTCATGGGCACGGCGTCCTGGAGCTGGGTGCGGCCCATCTTGACGACGCCGCCGAACTCGACGGCCTTCTCGGCGAAGGCGTCCTGGAGGACCGCCATCGCGCGCAGCAGGTCGCGGGCCGCGCCGATGGCGGCGATCCGGATGGCGGTCGGGTAGACGTCGTTGGTGGACTGGCCGAGGTTGACGTCCTCGTTGGGGTGCAGGAGGTGGTAGTCGCCCTTGGCGTGTCCGAGGAGTTCCAGGGCCCGGTTGGCGACGACCTCGTTGGCGTTCATGTTGGTGGAGGTGCCGGCGCCGCCCTGGACGACGTCCACGACGAACTCGCCGTGCAGCGCGCCGCCACGGATCTCGCGGCACGCGGCGACGATGGCCGCCGTCTTGTCGGCGGGCAGCAGACCGAGCTCCTCGTTGGCGAGGGCGGCGGCCTCCTTGACGGCGGCGAGCGCGTCGATCAGCTGCGGGTAGACGGAGATGGGCGTGCCGGTGATGGCGAAGTTCTCCGTGGCGCGCAGGGTGTGGATGCCCCAGTACGCGTGCGCCGGGACCTCCCGGTCGCCGAGCAGGTCGTGCTCGCGCCGGACGGCCCGGCCGGTGGGGCCGGACGTCTCGGAGGCGGCCGAGTCGGGGGCGGTGTGCTGTGGTGCGGGGATCACGGTGACGGTGCCTTACGCGTGGGGAGGAGGGTGGCGGCAGGGGTACGGACCGGGGCCACGACCGCGCCGTGGCCCCGGTGGCTCGGTGCGCGAGAGCGGGCTCGGCGCGCCACGGCGAGGCCGGGCCGTGCGCGAGGCCGGGCCCGCGCCCGAGAGCGGGTTCAGTGCGCGACGGCGAGGGCGGGCTCGGCGCGGACCGGGCCTTCGAGGAGGGTGCGGAGCAGGGCGGTGCGGCGCTCGGGCGAGGGCACCTCGGCGAGGAGCGCGGCGAGCAGGGCTATCCGGGCCTGGCCGGGGCGCAGGGTGCCGGCGAGGACCGCGCCGGCGGCGGCCAGGTCGACGGCGCCGCCGCCCGTGTAGACCTCGGCGACGGGGCCGGAGGCGACGCGGGTGGACAGGACGACGTGGACGCCCCGGTCGACGGCGCGGGCGACGGCCTCGGCGATCTCCGGGGTGGCGTTGCCGGCGCCGGTGCCGACGAGGACGATGCCGCGGGCCCCGGCGGCGACGGCCGCCTCGAAGAGGACCGGGTCGGCGTCGGAGTGGTGGGTGACGATGTCGACGCGGGGCAGCGGGCGGCCCTCGGCGGGCAGCGGCAGCGGCGCGGGGCGCTCGGGCTCGCGCTCGATGTCGACCTGTCCGAAGCCGAGGCGGCCGACGCGCTCGCCGGAGGGGTCGGCGAACGGGTCGGAGGCGAGGGTCTTGGTCTTGACGGTGCCGCGGGCGGCGTGGACGAGGCCGTCGAAGACGACGAGGACGCCGAGGCCGTGGACGGTGGCGGCGACCTGGAGCGCGTCGTAGAGGTTGCCGGGGCCGTCGCCGTCGCCCGTGCCGAAGGGGCGCTGGGCGCCGGTGAGGACGACCGGGCGGGGGTCGGAGTGGTGCAGGTCCAGGAAGAAGGCCGACTCCTCGAGGGTGTCGGTGCCGTGGGTGACGACGATGCCGTCGACGCCGGGGTCCTCGAGCGTCTCGTGGACGGTGCGCAGCAGCAGCAGCTGGCGCTCGGTGGTCATCCGGGAGCTGTTGACGTTGAAGAGGTCGACGACCTCGACGTCCACGTGGTCGGGGACCGCGGCCGTGGCCACGACGTCGTCGCCCGAGGCGTCGGCGGCGTATCCGCTGCCGGTCCAGCGGCTGGCGATGGTGCCGCCGGTGCTGATGACCACGATGCGGCGCGGCCGGGCGTCGCGCGTCCACTTCATGAGCGTGCTGTCCTTCCCTGGTGGTGTGCGCGGCAACGATAGGCCAACTGTCACGCAATGCGATTGCGAAATGACCCTGGAATCATGAACTCCGTGGTAGATAATTGCGCCATGGACCGAATCGATCTCCATATCTTGCGCGAGCTTCAGCAGGACGGCCGGCTGAGCAACCAGGAGCTGGCCCAGCGGGTCGGCCTCAGCCCCTCCCCCTGCCTGCGGCGGGTCCGCCAGCTGGAGCAGGACGGGGTGATCCAGGGCTATCGCGCCGTCATCGACCCGGAGGCGGTCGGGCGGGGCTTCGAGGTCCTGGTCTCGGTGGAGGTGAAGCGGGACCGGGAGACGGTGGAGGCCTTCGAGGAGGCCCTCCAGGACATCCCGGACGTGATCGAGGCGTACCGCCTCTTCGGCAGCCCCGGCTGCCTGCTGCGCATCGCGGTCGCCGACCTCGCGGCGTACGAGCGGTTGTGGATCGAGCGCCTGACGACCCTGGCCGGGGTCACGGAGGTCAACTCGCAGATCATCATGAAGCGGGTCAAGGAGCCCCGCGGACTGCCGGTCGAGCGCTGACGCACCCGATCCGGTCCGGCCGGGCCTCCGCTACGGGGGGCAGGTCCGGCCGGACCCCGTGCCACGGGTAGTCCGGCCGGTCTCCGCTACGGGTAGGTCCGTACGTCGTCCCGGTAGGCGCGGGCGCGCTCCCGCACCACCTCGGGCAGCTCGCCGCCGGCCAGGTCCGCGAGGGTCGTGGACTCCAGGACCTGGCGCAGGCTGGTGCGCACCGCACGCCACACGTCGGGCAGCGGGGCCGCCGCGCCCTGGTAGGCGAGGCTCGTCAGTTTCAGGTCCCGCACGCTGACGAGCGGTCCGTCCATGGCCCGGATGACGTCGGCGAGGGTGATCGCGTCCGGCGGCCGGGTGAGCGAGTAGCCGCCCTCGGGGCCGCGGACGCTGGCCACCAGACGGGCCTGGCGCAGTTCGCTGAGCACGACGAAGAGGAAGCGGACCGGGATGTCCTGGCGTCCGGCGATGTCCTCGGCCTTGAGCGGCCCTTCCGGGGAGCGGGCGAGCTCGGCCATGGCCCGGATGGCGTAGTCCGTTCGTGCGGAGATCCTCACCGGCTCAATGTCTCACGAGTGGCGCCCTCCCGGCGCACCCCCGGAGCCGATGAGGCGTCAGAGACGCCCCGGCGCCGCACTGTTGTCCAAAACCGGCGTTGCCCGTTCATTTTGTTCATCGACATAGTGAACAACGCCCGTGCCGTGCCCGTGCCCAGCCGAACCCACCCCGCCCCGGAGGTGCCCGTGGTGTCCGCCGCAGCCCCGCAGACCGGCCCGTCCGTCCCCGCCCGACCGACCGTGGCCGTGGTCGGCGCGGGAGCGGCGGGCGCGCTCGTCGCCGTCCAGGTGTGCGAGACGGCGACCCGACGGCGTACGCCGCTGGACCTGGTCCTCATCGACCCGGCGCCCGAGGCGGGCCGGGGCACCGCATACGCCACCGAGGTCCCCGAGCACCGGCTCAACGTGCCGGTCGGCCAGATGAGCTGCTATCCGGACGACCCCGGCCACTTCCGGCGCTGGCTCTGCGCGCACGGCGAACCGACCGTGCGCGACTCGGACTTCGCCCCCCGCCACCGTTACGGCTCCTATCTCGCCGACACGCTCGGGCGCGCCATCATCGCGGCGCACGGCACGGTGTCCGTACGGCGGCTGCGCACCCGCGCGACGGGTCTGGCCGACGGGCCCGGGGGGCGTCCGGTGCTCCGGCTGGCCGACGGCGGCACGGTCACCGCGGACGGCGTGGTGCTCGCCACCGGGCCGGCGGCGGGCCGGGCCGACTGGGCGCCGGACGGGGTCACCGGCTCCGACCGGTTCGTCGCCCGCCCCTGGGCGCCCGGAGCGCTCGCCGGCGTGGGCCCGTCGGACGACGTGCTGCTCGTGGGCACCGGTCTGACCGCCGTCGACCTCGCCCTGGTCCTGGACCGGCCCGGCCGGACCGTGCACGCCGTCTCCCGCACCGGGCTGCTGCCCCAGGCGCACGCGCTGGCGCCGCTGCCTGCCGTACCGCCGCCGCCGGAGCTGGCGGTGCTGCCGTTCCCGGCGCTGCGCCGGGCGGTGCTGCGGTACGTCGCCGCGACCCGCCGGGCGCACGGCGACTGGCGGCCCGCGTTCGACGGGCTGCGGCCCTGGATCGGGCAGCTGTGGCAAGGGCTCACCGACGACGAGCGGGCGGAGTTCCTGGGCCGCGACGCCACGCCGTGGAACGTCCACCGGCACCGTATGGCCCCGTCCACGGCGGAGGCGGTCGCCCGGGCACGCGCGGCGCGCCGGCTGCGGGTGCACGCGGGCCGGGTCACCGGCGCGGCGCCGACCGCGGACGGCGGCCTCGCCGTCGCGCTCTCGGGGGGCCGCGAGCTGCGGGTGGCGTGGGTGGTGGACTGCACGGGTCCCGGGCTGCGGGCCGATGCCGGCGGTGATCCGCTGTGGAGCGGTCTGCTCGCCGACGGGCTGGCCGTCCCGGGGCCGCTGGGCATCGGCGTGGCCACCGACGGCGGTCGGCTGAGGGACGCGCGGGGAGAGGCCGGGCGTCCGCTGTTCACCCTCGGCGCGCCGCGCCGGGGCGAATTGTGGGAGACGACCGCGATCCCCGAGATCCGCGTCCAGGCGAAGGAGGTCGCCGAGGCCCTCCTCGCCCCGCTGGGCCCGACCGCGCGGCCGGCGCGCCGGCGGCCCACGGACCAGTTCGGGCTGCCGCTGTCCACGCACGCGGCCGCGGCCGCGGCCTTCCGCTCGGGCCTCGGCCGGGTGATGACCGTACGGGCCAAGGCCGCCGAGGCGTTCGCCCGGGCAACGGAGCTCGACCCGGGCTTCGCGCTCGGGCACGCCGCGCTGGCCCTGCTCGGGCACGAGGGCGGGGCGGACGTCGATGTCGCCCGGGCGCTCGCGGACGCCCACCGGAGTGTGCGGGAGCGCGGGGACGAGCGGGAGCGTTCCTTCGTCGACGTCGTCACGCGCCGCATCCGGGACCACGAGACTCCCGGGGCACCGGGCTCCTCCAGCGCTTCCTCGGGCGTGTCGGACGGTGACACGGCGCTGATCGGCCATCTGGAGCGTTTCCCCGGGGACGCGTTCGCCCTCGGGATCGCCGTTCCCACGATCGCCTTCGCCGGGGTGGGCGACCTCGACGGGACGCTGGCCCTGCGGCTGGTGGAGCGCACCGCGCCCGTCTACGGCGGCCACTGGTTCCCCACGTCCCTCCTCGCCTTCGTCCGTCAGGAGCAGGGCCTGATCGACGAGGCGGGCGAGCTGGCGCGTGCGGCGCTCACCGAGGAGCCCGCTTCCGGCCACGCGGTGCACGCCCTGGCGCATGTGCACTACGAGACCGGGGCGCACCGCGTGGGCCGGGAGTGGCTGGACGGCTGGATCGGCGGGCACGGCCGGGGCGCCGTGCACCGGGCGCACTTCTCATGGCACGTGGCGCTGCACGAGCTGGCCCTCGACGACGCCGAGGCCGTGCGCCGCCGCTGGTTCGCCCAGCTCGCCCCGGGCCAGGTGGGCGGCGTGCGGGCGCTGGTCGACTCCGGTTCGCTGCTGTGGCGGGCCCGCATGTGCCGGAACTGGAGCGGGCGGGTGCCCGTCGACGGCGTCCTCGACGCGGTCGAGCGGGACCTGGTCGAGCGTCCGTCGACGGCGTTCACCGCGCTCCACAGCGCCCTCGCGCTCACCGCCGCGGGCGATCTGCCGGCCCTGCGCCGGCTGCGCGTCCACGCGGCCGGGGCGGATCCGGTGCAGCGGGAGGTCGTGGTGCCGCTGTGCGACGCCCTGGAGGCGGTCCTGGAGGAGGAGTGGGCGACGGCGGCGGAGCGGCTGAGTGCGCTGCTGCCCTCGCTGCGCCGGGTGGGCGGCAGCGCGGCCCAGCGGGAGGTCGTCGAGGAGACGCTGTTGTACGCGCTGGTGGAGGCGGGGCACAGCGACCGGGCCCGGCGCCTCCTGGAGGAGCGGCTGGACCGCCGTGACTCGCCCCTGGACCTGCGGCGCCTTGCCGGTCTCGGTGCCTGACGGAGGGTCGTCCCGGTGCCCGACGCGGGGTCGTGCCGGTGCCCGACCTGGGGTCGTGCCGGTGCCCGACCTGGGGTTGTGCCGTATGTCAGAACGTCATGAAAAAGCCTTCTGACCGTTACACGACAATCCCCTCGCCCGTGCCACTCTCCCGGTGACACCGATTCAACACGCGTAGATCACCGCCCGCTTGAGCCCGGGCGGTGATCCGGCGCGTGCCGTCCCCGGGAAAGGGCCCCCATGTCCGTTGCGCAGAGAGGCAAGTGGAAGACGTGGGCGGCGATGTCCGCCGTCCTCGTCGGCCTCACCCTTCCTACGGTCACCGCGACTCCCGCCGGCGCCACGACCGACGCCTACGACAGCACGTACTACAAGAACGCCATCGGCAAGACCGGCCCGAGCCTCAAGTCCTCGCTGCACACCATCATCAGCAGCCAGAACAAGATCTCGTACGACGCGGTCTGGAACGCGCTGAAGGTCACCGACCAGGACCCGAACAACACGAGCAACGTCCTGCTGCTCTACAGCGGCTACTCGCGCAGCAAGAGCCTCAGCGGCGGTGACGTCGGCGACTGGAACCGCGAGCACGTGTGGGCCCAGTCCCACGGCAGCTTCGGCACCTCCGCCGGTCCCGGCACCGACCTGCACCACCTGCGCGCGTGCGACGTCCAGGTCAACAGCACCCGGGGCAACAAGGACTGGGACAACGGCGGCGGCGCGGTCAGCGGGGCGCCGGGCAGCTACACCGACAGCAACTCCTTCGAGCCGCGCGACGCCGACAAGGGCGACGTGGCCCGCATGATCCTCTACATGGCCGTCCGCTACGAGGGCGACGACTCCTGGCCCGACCTGGAGACCAACGAGTCCACCACCAACGGCAGCGTCCCCTTCCACGGCCGCCTCGCGATCCTCAAGCAGTGGCACCAGCAGGACCCGCCGAGCGCCTTCGAGGAGCGGCGCAACGAGGTCATCTACAACACCTACCAGCGCAACCGCAATCCGTTCATCGACCACCCGGAGTGGGTCGAGGCAATCTGGTAGCCCGACCATGCGCCGTGGGCCTGGCTCCCCGTGGCCTCGGGGAGCCAGGCCCACGGCCCGTGCACGAGCACTGCCCCGCCCTCCAGAAGGAGGTCGGCAGCAGCGACACCATCCCCCCGTCGCCCGCGGCCGTCACGGCCTGCGCCGAACACCTCGGGCCGCACCGGAACTTCTCCACCACCGGCGACACCGTGGCCGACCTGGAGGACCTGCGGCGCGCGCTCGGCGTGGACACGTGGACCCTCGACGGGGTCTCGTACGGCACCTTCACCGCCGGGCAGTACGCGCTCACCCGTCCGCAGCGGGTGCGCCGGCTCGTCCTCGACTCCGTCGTGCCGCTCGACGGCGCCGGCGTGCTCTACGAGGCGGCCCTCGGCCACTCCCGGGAGGTGCTGCGCACCGCCTGCCGGGAGCAGAACTGCGGCTTCGACCCGGCCCGCGACCTCGCGAAGGTGGTGCGCCGGGACGGCAACGGCGTCGGCGTGTTCCACCTCCTCGTCATCGCCGGGATCATCGACCCGAAGCTCGACGATCCCCGCTTCGGCATCCTCGACGCCCTGCACGCCTCCGCCGAGGGCGACCCGGCACGCCTCGACGCTCTGGTCGCCGGCTTCTCCGCCCCGTCCGGCGAATCTCCGGCGGACTTCAGCTCCGGGCTGCACGCGGCGACGCTGTGCGCCGACTCGCGGTGGCCGTGGGGTGACGCTGCCGCGCCCGTCGAGGGCCGGGAACGGGCCCTGCGCAAGGCCGTGCAGCGGATCCCCCCGGCGCAGGTGTGGCCCTTCCAGCGGGAGACGGCCGGCGCGCAGGGCATCCCGCGGACCTGTCTGCCCTGGCCGTCCTCCCGCCCCCACCGCCCGGCCCCCGGCCGCATCCTGACCATGCCGGTCCTGCTGCTCGCCGGCGACCGCGACCTGTCGACCCCGGTGCGGTGGGCCCGTGACCTGGCCGCCGTGACCCCGAAGGCCGAGCTGGTCGTCCTCCCCGGAGTGGGCCACTCCACCCAGAGCCGCAGCGAGAGCGGCGCCAAGGCGGCGGAGGCGTTCCTGCTGCGGTAGGGGCCCGTCGGCCGGGCCCTCGGGGGCGCACCACGGGGCGGGGAGACGGACGCCTGGCCGGAGCCGTACGGGCGGGGTGACGCGCGCGGATCACCGGGGCGGGCGGCATTCCGGCGTACGGCACTGGTGGACGCCACAGGTGGTCGGCACCGGCGGTCGGCACCGGTCGTGGGCGCCGGCGGTCGGCACCGGCGTACGGCGAAGGACGCGGGCCGGCGGCCGGACTTCGCCGCCCCTGAGCACCGCTGAGCCGTCCCCGCCCGGCCCCCGGCCCGGGTGCACCGGCTCGCCCCGTCGGTCCTCCCCTCAGGCGCCGAAGAGCAGCCGCAGCGCCACCTCGCGGTAGTACCGCACGTGGTGCAGGGCGAGTTTCGCGGCGGCGTCGGCGGCGCCCGCGCCGATCGCCTCGTACAGCAGACGGTGTTCGTCCCAGAGCGGCTCCGGGTCGTCCACCTGCTGGAACAGCCAGCGGAGCCGGCCCTCCAGGGATTCGAGGGAGGTGACGAGGAGTTCGTTGCGGGACATCCGGACGATCTGGGCGTGGAAGGCGGCGTTGGCGCGCGAGAGCCGCTCGGGGCCGCCGGCGTCGGTGGCGGCGCGGGCCTCCTCCAGCAGCCGGGCGAGGGTGGACAGCTCGGCCGGGGTCCGCCGTTCGGAGGCGCGGCGGACGGCGAGGACCTCCAGGGCCTCGCGCATGTCGAAGAGGTTCTCCACGTCCTGCCGGGACATCTCGCGGACGACGATCCGGCGCTGGGAGACGGCGTGCAGGAAGCCCTCGCCGATGAGGATGCGGATCGCCTCGCGCACGGGGACCCGGGAGACGCCGAAGTCCTCGGCGACGTCCCGCTCGACCAGCCGGTCGCCCGGCTTGAGGCGCCCGGTGATGATGCGGTCGCGCAGCCCCTCGCAGACCCGGTCGCGGAGCCAGCCTCCCGTGTGGGCGGGCGCGGCGGAGTCGGCCTCCCGTGTCCCGGCCATCTGTCCTCCCGGTGATCGCTCACCTCACGGTATGCCACCGCGGCGGCGGCTCCCCGTCCCGGGAGGTGCGACCCCCGTCACGTCCGCCCCGGTCTCCGGCCCTTTCCCCTGACCCGCGATCAGGAGACGGGGGCCCGCCCGGTTTTGGATTGCCGGACGATCATCCCTACGATCCTCCGATGATCACGAGAAAACGGCTGGCGACCGGGGCCTGCGCGCTGCTCGCCGCCCTGACCGTCGGGCTGCTCCCGACCAGCGCCGCCGCCGACGACGGACCGGCGGCCACGGACTCAGCGAAGGAGTCCCCCAAGGTCGAGCTGGTGCTCGACGTCAGCGGCTCGATGCGGGCCCGCGACATCGACGGACAGTCCCGCATGGCCGCGGCCAAGCAGGCGTTCAACGAGGTCCTGGACGCGGTGCCGCAGGAGGTACGGCTCGGCATCCGCACCCTCGGCGCGGACTATCCCGGCCAGGACCGCAAGCGGGGCTGCAAGGACACCCGGCAGCTGTACCCGGTCGGCCCGCTCGACCGCACCGAGGCCAAGGCCGCCGTGGCCACCCTCGCCCCCACCGGCTGGACCCCGATCGGCCCCGCCCTGCTGGGCGCCGCGGAGGACCTCAAGGGCGGCGAGGCCACCAAGCGGATCGTGCTCATCACGGACGGCGAGGACACCTGCGCCCCGCTCGACCCGTGCCAGGTGGCCCGTGACATCGCCGCCCAGGGCATCCACCTCGTCATCGACACCCTCGGGCTCGTCCCGGACGTCAAGACCCGCCGTCAGCTGATGTGCATCGCCGAGGCCACCGGCGGCACCTACACCTCCGTGCACCGCACCAAGGAACTGTCCGGCCGGGTGCGGCAACTGGTCGACCGCGCCGCCGACCCGGTGGTCACGCCCGTGGCCACCGACGGCGCCGAGCGCTGCGCCGACGCCCCGACCCTCCGGCCGGGTCTGTACACCGACCGTCAGGTCATCGGCCGGCACCGCTGGTACCGGGTCGACGTGCTGCCCGGCCAGGAGCTGCGCGCCTCGGTGAGCATCGCCGCCGACCGCGCCGTGAACGACGACTACGGCGTGCTGCTGCGGGCCGTCACCACGCACGGGCGGGAGATCGTCCGCGGCTCCGAGGCGGGCGACGGGCGCACCGACGTCATCTCGACCGGTCTGCGCTACCCGAAACGGGCGGACGAGGACGCCCTGGACGACGACACCAAGCCGGCCGCCGAGACGGTCTGCCTCCAGGTCAGCAACTCCTTCTCCGCTCCCCCGTCCGTCAAGACCACCCCGGGCATGCCGGTCGAGCTCGCCATCGACGTCGTCGACGGTCCGGGATCCGCCTCCGACGTCGCCTCCTTCGGCCTCGGCCGCGGCTGGTGGCTGCTCGGCACCCTGGTCCTGGCCGGCTTCCTCGGCGGCCTGGTCTGGGGCTGGCTGTCCCGCTGGCGCGTCGCCGTCTGGAGGACCCACTGATGCGCACCCTTCCGAAGCGGATCCGGCTCGCCGCGACCGCGACCGCGATCACGAGGACGAGCACGACCGCGATCACGGGCACGGGCACGACCGCGTCGCCCACGCCGCTGTCGGCCCCGCGCACACCGGGCACACCGGTCGCGCGCACACCTGGCACGGTCACACCGGGCACCGCCATACCGGACACGCTCGTACCGGGCACGGTGGTACCCGGCCCGCGCACACCGGGCGCCCTCGTACCCGGCGTGCGGCGCGCCGTGCGCCGGCTGACCGTGGGCCTGGTGCTCGCGGGCGCCGCCCTGCTCGGGCCCGCCGCCCCGGCGGGCCTCGCGGACTCCGCGACCCCGACGCCGAGCGGCAGCGCCGGCGGCGCCGCGGCGGAGGCGGGGCCGACCGAGGCCGGCACGTCCTTCCGTACCGCCGCGTTCTTCCGGCAGGGGCAGCAGGCCACCGCGCAGGCGTCCACGGGCGACTACCTGTACTGGGTGTTCCCCGCCGACGCCGGCCAGCGGCCGACGGTCTCCGCGACCGTCACGCTGCCCGAGGCCGCGCTGCGGCACGGCTCCTCCGCCTGGCGGATCGACGTGTACGACGGGCTGCGCAGGCGGCAGCCGTGCACGTACGGCGCCCAGTCCCGGGTCGCGGCCAAGGACGCCGCGACGGTGGAGCTGGCCTGCGCCCTGCGCCCGGTCCGGGCGGCCGCGGACACCTGGTCGAACGACCCGCTGCCGGGCAGCTACTTCGTCCGCCTCACCGTGACCGGGCTGCCCGAGGAGGACTCGGGCCAGCCCTTCTCGGCGCGGGTGACGGCGACTTCGCACGACACGGGCGGGGCCTACGCCACGGACGGCGCGCTCGCCGTGCCGCTGGTGCCCGGCGCGACGACGCCGGAGACGGTGGAGGCCCGGGCACCCGAGGACGGCTGGGCGTCCGGCTGGTGGTCCGACCGCTGGGTCTGGACCGCCGCGGGCGGAGTGCTCGCCGCCCTCGCGGGTGTCGGCGGCTACGTCCTGACGCGCGGCTCGGGCCGCCCGTCGCGGGTGCCGCCCGCCGTCTGACGCGCGCTGCCCTGGTGCTCCGGCCCCCGCCGTCCCCGACGGCGGGGGCCGGAGCCCTGCCGGGCGGGCCGGCCGGTCGCCGACCGGGGTCAGCGGCCGCCGGGGCGGACCAGTCCCGTCTCGTAGGCGTGGACGGCGGCCTGGGTGCGGTCGCGCAGGGAGAGTTTGGCGAGGATGCGGCCCACATAGGTCTTGACGGTCTGCTCGGCGACCACGAGCCGGCTCGCGATCTCCGCGTTGGACAGGCCGTGCGCGATCAGCGTGAGGACCTCCGTCTCGCGTTCCGTGAGGCCGCCGACGCGGTCCCTCAGCGGGGGGCGGGGGGTCACGGGGCTGAGCCGGGAGAACTCGGCGATCAGCCGCTTGGTGACGTTGGGCGCGAGAAGCGCGTCGCCGCGCGCCACGATCCGTACCGCCTGGGCGAGTTCCTCGGCGGAGGCGTCCTTGAGGAGGAAGCCCGCGGCGCCCGCGCGCAGCGCCTCGTACACGTACTCGTCGAGGTCGAAGGTGGTGAGGACGAGGACCCGGACGGTGGAGTCGGCCGGGGAGGTCAGGACCCGGGTGGCCTCGATGCCGCCCGTTCCGGGCATCCGGATGTCCATCAGGACGACGTCGGGGCGGAGTTCGGCGGCCTGGGCGATCGCCTCGGCGCCGTCGACCGCCTGGCCGACGACGCGGATGCCGGGTTCCGCGTTCAGCAGGACCGTGAACCCCTGCCGGACCATGCTCTGGTCGTCGGCGATGAGAACCCGTATGTCGTCGCTCATGAACCGTCCTTGGGGTCGAGGGGTGCGGGCAGGGTGGCGGTGATCTCCCAGCCGCCGTCGGGGGTGGGGCCGGCGGCGAGTTCGCCGCCCAGCATGGCGGTGCGTTCGCGCATGCCGAGCAGTCCGTGGCCTGGCTCGCGACCGGCCTGTCCCGCGCCGGTACCGGTACGGGCGGGCGTGGGCCGGCCGGGCCGTGCGGGGGCCGTGTTGGTGATCCGTACGGTCAGTCCGCCGCGGTGGTAGTGGGTCTCCACCGTGGCGCGGGCGCCCGGAGCGTGCCGCATGACGTTGCTCAGGGCCTCCTGGACGATGCGGTACGCGGAGAGCTCGGTGCCCGGCGAGAGCGGCCGGGTCGCGCCACGGGTGGCGGCGGTCACGTCGAGACCGGCGGCGCGGACGTTGTCGAGGAGTTCGCCGAGGCGGTCGAGGGCGGGCTGCGGGGCGTGCCGTACGGCGGCGGCCGCGTCGCCCTCCGTGCCGTCGCCGCGCAGGACCCCGAGGACGCGGCGGAGTTCGGTGAGGGCGTCGACGGCGTTCTGCCGGATCCCGGCCAGGTTCTCGCGGAGCTCCGGTGACGGGTCTACGACCAGGTGCGGGGCGACCTGGGCCTGGATGGAGATGACGGACATGTGGTGGGCGACGACGTCGTGGAGTTCGCGGGCGATCCGGCCGCGCTCCTCCAGCAGGGCGCGGCGGGCGCGTTCCTCGGCGGTGAGCTCTTCCTGTTCGACGAGCCGGGTGCGGGAGACGCGGGCGGCCCGCAGCGCGCAGCCGAGGGCGGTCGCGGTGGCGAAGAAGACGGCACCCTGCGGAAGGGTGATCAGGGCCGGGACGCCGTGCGGGACGACGGCGCCGATCCCGGTCAGCAGGGAGAGTCCGAGGGCGGCGACGGCGGCGGCGGGACGCACCCGCAGCGCGAGCAGGAGCAGCACCAGGGTGTGCAGCGCGATGCCGGGCACGCTCCACGGCCAGGCGACGCCAGACACCGCCGAGGTCAGGGCCGCGGTCAGGGCGAGCCCGGCGGTGGAGAGCCACAGGGCGGCGGCGGGCCGGGTGAGGGCCAGGACGGGCGCGGCGCTCTGGAGGACGACCAGCAGGGACACCGTGCCGGTGGCGGGCCGCATGAGGTTCTCGTAGTGGTTCGCGTCCCAGATGCCGAGGAGGACGGCGACCAGCACGATGTGGCCGTGGGCGAGCCGGCCGAGATGGCGGTGGCGGGGCAGCGGGTCACGGCGGCCCGGGTGCAGGTCGGCCCGCAGGACGGCGGGGGCCGCGCGCAGGAGGGCAGGGGCCGCGCGCAGGGCGGCAGGGGCGGCCCGCCGGATGCCGGGGGCCGCGCGCAGGGCGCTCTCCCGGCGTGCCGTGTCCCCCACCCTGTACCCCCCGCTGTCCGCGTCCCATGATCGTTCGTTCTGCCCCAGCCTAGGCACCTCGTGCCTCCTTCCCGTCGCCGGGCCTCGCCCAGCGGGTGCGGGCGGTGCGGTCGTGTGCCGTGCGGGTCGGGCGTTCGAGAGTGGCGCGGGGGCGGGCCCGGCGGCCGCTGTGTTCGTACGTGTGGAAGGCGGCGCCGCAGATGAGCAGCGCGCAGGCGAAGACCGGGAGCCAGCCGAGCCGGGCGAGGACCCAGGCGCCGCCGTCGGGGAGGGTGTGGAGTCCGGTGACCGGGCCGTGGCCGAGGAGGTCGGCGGCGAGCAGTCCCCCGGTGGTGACGGCGATCATCGCGGTCTGGTGCCAGAGGAAGACGGTCATGGCGCCGAGGTTCAGCACGACCACCGCCGCCCAGGCGACCGGCCTGCGCAGGGCGCGGCGCAGCGGTCCGAGGAGCAGGATCGCGGCCCCGCACTGGGCGAGGCCGAAGGTGACGGCGGCGAGGGTGGGCGGGTTGAGGTTGGAGACGGGGGCGCCGGGCACGCCGACCATGGAGCCGGGGTAGCCGGCGAAGGCCACCAGGAGGCCGGTCGCGGCCGCGCCGCCGAGCAGCAGGCCCCAGGCGGTGGCCGGGGTGAGCGGGCCGCGGCGGGCGAGCAGGGCGCCGAGGCAGTACGGGACGAGCCAGCCGGCCGGCAGGTTGAGCCAGCCCGTCCACGGGGGCCCGTCGAAGCCGAAGCGGAGCAGGTCGACGTGGAGGACGACGGCGAGCGGCCACAGCGGGTGGACACGGGCGACGAACGGCGTGGCGGCGGTGAGGGCGGCCAGGACGAGCAGGAACCACAGCGGGGACAGCACGAGGGTGCCGAGCGTGCGAAGGGTCTGCCAGGGCACCCCGCAGCCGAGCAGCACGGCCGTCGCGGCGAGCCAGAGGGCGAGCAGCGGGATCACCGGCCGGAACAGCCGGCCCAGGCGGTCGGCGATCCACCGGACGTGGCTCTCGCCCCGGGCGCGGGCGGCGGCGTGGCCGCGCGCGGCGACGTGACCGCCGACGAGGAAGAAGACGGCGAGGGTCTGGAACACCCAGGAGACCGGGGTGAGTTCCGGCAGGTGGCCGAGCGGGCTCTCGGTGCGCAGGGTGCCGCTGTCGGCGACGAGGGCGGTGACGAGCCAGTGGCCGAGGACCACGCCGAGGATGGCGAGGGCGCGCAGGGCGTCGAGGGCCCGGTCGCGTCCCTGCGGGGTGGCGGCGGCGATCCGTTCGGCGGTGCGGGCGATCGGCTCACGCACGGGACGGCTCCTTTCCGGCGGTGATCGCGGCCAGGTTCCGCAGCGGTACGGAACCGGGGACGAGGTAGTCGCTGTGACCGCCGTCGCCCGCGGCGAAGGTGCGGGCGCCGAAGGCCGGGTCCACGGGGTCGGTGCCGAAACCGAGTTCGGTGCCGGGCAACAGGGGGACGCGCACCGGGGGCACGGAGCCGACCCAGTCGTCGGCCGCGCGGCCGGCCCACACGGCGGCCCGGGTGCGCAGCTCGGCGACACGGTCGAAGCCGGTCCCGGGGCTGCCGTAGAGGACGACGGCGGCGACGGGCAGGCCGGCCGCCGCGTGGGCGCAGACGACGGAGCCGTAGGAGTGGCCGAGGAGGGTGATCCGGGCGCCGGGTCTGATCCGGATCAACTCCCGGGCCAGGGCGCGGAGTCGGGGCGCAGCCTGGGCGGCGCGGCCGGGGGTGAGGGAGGCGGCGCTGCCGGTGGCGGGCGTGCGGTAGCCGAGCCAGGCGACGACGGCGACACGGCGGCCGGTCTGCCGTCGGACGGTGTCGTGGAGGGCGGTCGCCCCGCGGTGGAAGCGGTCGTACGCGTCGAGCCCGGTGTCGGCGCCGGGGACCAGGACGGCGATCAGGTCGGCGCGGGCCAGGTCGCCGACGACCTCGGCGCTCCGGCCGCCGTCACGCCCGTCGAAGGAGAGGAACTGGCGCCCGGGAGCCGCCATCCGGTGCAGCGAGGCCGCCCGCCGGTGCGCCCCGTACGCCTCCGCCGTCCGCTCGGCGGCCCGCACCGCCGCCCGCCCGGCCGCGTACCGCGCCGTCAGCTCCGCGGCGAGCGCCGTCGGTTCGGAGGAGGTCAGCGGTGCGGCGGCGGCCGGGGCGGGCGCCGGCACGTCCGCGGGGCGGGCGGCCCCGGCGACCGGAACCGTCACGGCGGCGGTGACGAGCGCGACGAGCAGGGTGCGGCGGATGCGGCCGAGGGCGGGTGCGCGGCGGATGCCGCGCGGCAGGGGCGCCATGGGGGTCCTTCCGTACGGTGTTTCGTTCCGCTACGGAAGGTATGAAGCGGCCTCTGTGGTCGGCGTCCCGCCGGGGAGCCAAGCGCGCGGGTAGCTCTCAGGTATCACCAGTAGCCGGCACTGTTTTCGCTCGCTCGGAGCGGAAGGAAGGGCCGGGCCCGGTCCACTGGGCGCGGACGATTTCCGCCCGCTCGGAGCGGAAGGAAGGGCCGGCCCCGGTCCGCTCGGCACGGACGAATTCCGCCCGCTCGGAGCGGAAGGAAGGGCCGGGCCCCGTCCGCTCGGCGCGGACGGTCCACCGGCCGTCGGTCCGGGAGAGCGTCAGCGGCATCCCGAAGCAGGCGCCCACCAGGTCGCCGGACAGGACCTCGGCGACGGACCCCTGGGCGAGGGCCCGGCCCTCGCGGAGCAGCAGCGCGTGGCTGGTGGCGGTGGGCAGTTCCTCCAGGTGGTGGGTGACCAGGACGGTCGCGAGCCGTGGGTGGGCGGCGGCGAGCGCGTCCAGTGCGGTGAGCAGCTGCTCCCGGCCCGGCAGGTCGAGGCCGGTCGCGGGCTCGTCGAGGAGCAGCAGCCGTGGTGCGGGCATCAGGGCCCGGGCGATCAGGGCCCGGCCCCGCTCCCCCTGGGAGAGGGTCGGCCAGCGGGCCTCGGTCCGGGAGGTGAGCCCGAGGGTGGCGATCAGCTCGTCGGCGCGCTCCCCTTCCTCCCAGGTCGGCTCCCAACGCGGCGGCCGCTCAACGGAGTTGGTGAGTCCGGTGAGGACGACGTCGCGCAGCCGGGGCGCCGAGCGCAGGGGGTGGCGGGGGTTGACGTGGCCGACGTGGGCGCGCAGGCCGCGCAGGTCGGTGCGCCCGAGCCGGTGGCCGAGCACCTCCACCCGCCCGCGGGTCGGGTGGAGCTGGGCACCGAGGAGGCTGAGCAGGGTGCTCTTCCCGGCGCCGTTCGGCCCGAGGAGCGCCCAGTGCTCGCCGGGGCGGACGCTGAGCGAGATGTCGGCGAGGAGGGCGTTTCCGTCGCGGACGACGTGGACGGCGTCCGCGGTGAGGACGGGCTGGTTCACGGGGCCGGGGTTCCTTCGGGGTGGGCGTCGGCGCGGTTGACGGCCGACAGGACGGCCCGGACGGAGGCGGTGAGGACGGAGGTGTCCCGGCCCGCGCCCCATACGGTCCGTCCCCCGACCCGGCATTCGGCGTAGGCGACGGCGTCGCCGTCGGCTCCGGGACCGGTGGCGTGCTCGGTGAAGTCCAGGATGTCGACGGTGATTCCGGCCCGGTCGAGGGCGTCGGCGCACGCGGCGAGCGGCCCGTTGCCGTGCCCCTCGTAGGCGGCGGTGTGCCCGCCGATGGTCAGGACGCAGTCGAAGCGGTGCGTGGTGCCGTCCGCCGCGAGGGCCGTGCTCCATTGCTCCATGCGCACCGGACCCTCGCCCTGGCCCGGGGCGAGGTAGGTGGTGCGGAACAGCGTGTGCAGTTCGTCGGGCGTCGCTTCGCGGCCGTGGGTGTCGGTGGCCCGCTGGACGACGGCGGAGAACTCGGGGCGCAGGCGTTCGGGCAGGTCGAGGCCGTGGTGGGTGCGCAGCAGATAGGCCACTCCGCCCTTGCCGGACTGGGAGTTGACCCGGATGACGGCCTCGTAGCCGCGGCCGATGTCGGCGGGGTCGATGGGCAGGTAGGGGACGTTCCACGGGGCGAGCGCGGGGTCGAGTCCGGCGTCGGCGGCGTCCTCGGCGTGCCGGGCGAGGCCCTTGCTGATGGCGTCCTGGTGGGTGCCGGAGAACGCGGTGTGGACGAGGTCGCCGGCGTAGGGGTGGCGGGGGTGCACGGGCAGGCGGTTGCAGTCCTCGACGACCGCCCGGACGGAGTCGATGTCCCGCAGGTCGAGCATGGAGTCGACGCCTTGGGCGTGGAGGTTGAGGGCCAGGGTCACGAGGTCGACGTTGCCGGTGCGTTCGCCGTTGCCGAAGAGGCAGCCTTCGACGCGCTGGGCGCCGGCGAGGACGGCGAGTTCGGCGCAGGCGACGCCGGTGCCGCGGTCGTTGTGCGGGTGGACGGAGAGGATGACGCTGTCGCGGCGGGCGAGGTGCCGGTGCATGTACTCGATCTGGTCGGCGTACACGTTGGGGGTGGCGATCTCGACCGTGGCGGGCAGGTTGTGGGTGACGGGCCGGTCGGGGCTCGCGTCCCACAGCTCGGTCAGGGCGTCGCACAGTTCCAGGACGAAGTCGGGTTCGGTGAGGTTGAAGGTCTCGGGCGCGAACTGGAAGCGGATGTGGCTGTCGGGCCGGGCGTCGGCGAGCTTCGCCATGAGGGTGGCGGCCTCCTCGACGGCGGCCCGCACCTGGGCGCGGTCTCGGCCGAGGACGGTGTCGCGCCAGACGGGTGAGGTCGGGATGTAGAGGTGGACGACCGCCTTCGGCAGTCCGTCGAGGGAGTGGAAGGTCCGCTCGATGAGTTCGGCGCGGGCGGGGGTGAAGACGACGGGGGTGATGTCGTCGGGGACGGCGCCCGAGGCGGTGAGGTGGGCGAGGTGGCGGACGAAGTCGAAGTCGGTGCGGCTGGCGGAGGGGTAGCCGACCTCGATCTCCTTGAACCCGGTCCGTACGAGCAGGTCGAAGAAGCGGCGCTTGCGGGCGGTGTCCATGGGTTCGGCGAGGGCCTGGTTGCCGTCGCGCAGGTCGACGGGGACCCAGAGCGGTGCGCGCTCGATGCGGGCGGACGGCCAGCGGCGCTCGCGCGGCTCGGGGACGTGCACCCGCTCCTGGTAGGGGCGGTAGCGGTGGTACGGCATGGGGCCGGGCCGCTGCGGGTTCCAGGGGTACGCGGGGGTCATGGCGTCGGGGCTCCTTGTGCTGGTCGGGGGCGACCGGCGGCGTGACGGACTCCCGCGGCGGGGCGCCGGTCGCGCCAGGCCCCGCCGCGGCACCCGAGAAGGAGCAGCCCGCGAACGATCATGTCCAGCAGCCTAACCACTCCTCAGCTCCTCAGACAAGTACTCCTCAGACAAGTTCCCGGGATAGTTTCTCCCCGAGAGATTCTCGCGATCCGGACCCTCACGGTCCGGAACCGCCCGCGATCCGGACCGCCCGCGATCCGGAGAACGACCGGAGGATCAGGTGACTCCCATGCCCCTCGGCGCCCTGCGTCCCAGCCCCCTCGTCGAGCAGGCGGCCGAGCGGCTGCGTGAGCAGATCACCGCCGGCCACTGGCCGGTCGGCACCCGACTGCCGGGCGAGACCACGCTTGCGAAGGAGCTGGGCGTCGGACGCTCCACCGTCCGGGAGGCGCTGCGCGCCCTGGCCGGGGCGGGGCTCGTGCAGCCACGTCAGGGCGCCGGGGTGTTCGTGACGGCGACCCGGCCCGTGGAGGACTGGCCGACCCGCTTGCGGAGGGCCTCGGTCACCGATGTCTACGAGGTGCGGATGCTGGTGGAGGTGCAGGCGGCGCGGCTCGCCGCGCTGCGCCGCACGGACACGGACATCGACGCGATGCGCGAAGCCCTTGCCGGGCGGCGCGCGGCGGCGGACGGCGACGACGCGGGCTTCGTCGACGCCGACATCCGCCTGCACTCCACGGTGGTGGCGGCTGCCCACAACCCCGTCCTGACCGATCTCTTCGAGGAGTTCGCGCCCGCGCTGCGGCAGGGGCTGATCGATCTGCTCGACCTGCTCGCGCTGCGCGACAAGGACCCGCGCACCGGAGAGGAGTCGCACGCCGCGCTGGTCGCGGCGGTGGAGGCGGGTGACGCGGAGGAGGCGGCCCGGCTCGCGAGCGCGGAACTGGAGGGCACGCTCCAGCTGCTGCTCTCCCCCGGCCACGCCGGCTGACCGGCGAAGGGACCCGTGAGCCGCCGGCGCGGTCCGGACGACGGGGCAGGACCGGCCGGGAGGGAGCGGTCCGGCCGACGGGACCGGACCGTGCCGGGAGGGAGTGGACCGCGCCGGGAGGGAGCGGAAGCCCCGGACCCGTACCGTCCGGGGCGGCCCGCTCCACGTCGCCCGGGGCGACGCCGGCCCTGCCGGCGGCTGGCGCCTGCAGGCCGGACACCCCCGCGGGGGACCGCGGGGGACTATCGGCGCCGCTCGTAGCGCATCAGCACCACTCCGTTCCCGAAGGTCCGGGTCCGTTCGAGGCGCAGGACGGTGGTGGCGTGGTCGAGTGGAGGGAAGAGCGGGGTGCCGCGGCCGACGAGGACCGGGTGGACGTAGATCTGGTAGGCGTCGATCAGGTCGTGCTCGCGGAAGGCGGTGGTGAGCGTCGCGCCGCTGAGGGTGAGGTCGCCGTCCGCCGCCTCGGCGAGGGCCCGGACCTCGGCCGGGTCCACCCGGGGCACGACCGTGGTGTTCCAGTCGGCGTGCCGCAGCGTGGTGGAGTACACCGTCTTCGGCTTGGCGCGCCAGATCTCGGCGAAGGCGCGCATGGAGGGGCTCAGGTCGGGGTCCTGGTCGGCGGTCGGCCAGAAGTCGGCCATCAGCTGGTGGGTGCGGCGCCCGCTGAGGAAGCCGCCCATGGCGGCGAGTTCCTCGTTGAAGTGGAGGTGCAGTTCCTCGTCGACCTGGTGCCAGTCGATGTCATGGCCCTCTCCCTCGATGTAGCCGTCGAGGGAGACGCCGGCGAACAGGACGATCTTTCCGGGCATGGACGGCACGCTCCCTTTCGTCGCGGAGGCCGCTGCGGTGCGGTGTGCTGCGCTGCGGGTGCGAGGGAGCGTACCGGCTCACACCATGCGGCGGGCGCCCTCCTTGATGGCCTCACGGATACGGTTATAGGTTCCGCAGCGGCAGATATTGCGGATCTGGTCGAGGTCGGCCTCGTCGATCTCCCGTCCGGCCTCGTGGGCGCGCCGTACGGCCGCGACGGCGGTCATGATCTGGCCGGGCTGGCAGTAGCCGCACTGGGCGACGTCGATGTCGAGCCAGGCCTCCTGCATCGGGTGCAGTTCCCGGCCGACGGTGGCGGGCAGGCCCTCGATGGTGGTGACCTCGTCGGTGGCGTCGAGGTCCTTGACCGGGACGGAGCAGGGCGTGAACGCCCTGCCGTTGAGGTGGCTCGTACAGGCCTGGCAGACGCCGACGCCGCAGCCGTACTTGGGTCCGGTGACGCCGAGGACGTCCCGGAGCACCCAGAGCAGCCGGACGTCGTCCTCGACCTCGGCGGTGACGGCCTTGCCATTGAGGATGAAGGTGTGCTGGGGCACGGTGGCTCCTGGTTCTCGAAGGGGGGCCGGGGGCGGCGACGGCTCAGAGGGCGCGGTCGCGCGCGTCGGTCGGGGAGGCGGGGATCGGCGGGACGGCGGGCGCCGGGGTGAAGGACAGCGGCGCGGTGTGGTTGACCGGGAAGCTGGTCGGCATGCTGCCGGTGGCCCGGCCGTAGGCGCAGGCGACGGCGGCGCTCGCGGCGGCGACGGCCAGTTCGCCCGCGCCGCCGGGCTCGTCGGTGGTCGACGGCATGACGACGATCTCCAGCTCGGGCGGAGTGTTCCACTGCCGGGTGTAGAAGTAGTTGTCCCAGCTGCTCTCCAGGAAGCGGCCGTCCTGCAGGTGGAGGCTGGAGGTGAGGATGAGGGCGATACCGTCGATGATGCCGCCCATCATCTGGGCCTCCAGGCCGCGCGGGTTGACGGCGAGTCCGACGTCGACGGCGCAGACGACCTTGGTGACGCGCGGACCTGTGTAGGCGTCGCGGATCCTCCTGCCGGTGGTCTCCGGACGGCAGTCGATCTCGGCGAGGACGGCGACGAAGGCGTGGTACTCGGGATGGACGGCGATGCCCTGCGCGGTGCCGGGCGCCATGGGCCGTCCCCAGCGGCCGATCTCGGCGACCTTGTCGAGGACGGCGCGGGCCCGCTCGTCCTTGAGGAAGCGGCGGCGGAACGCGAGGGCGTCCTGGCCCGTCCGCCGGGCGAGCTCGTCGACGACGAGCTCCTGCGCGCAGCGCACGTTGGGCGAGTAGATGTTGCGCATGGAGCCGGTGTTGAAGCCGTGGTCGACCTCGTTCAGGAGCTGCGTGGTCACGCCGAAGTGGTAGGGGCTCGACTGGGTGAGCTGGAACATCGTCTCGGAGAGGGTGAGGTCCGCGACCGGCAGCCGCGCCGCCTGGGAGGTGATGATCTCGCCGACGCCGTGGCCGAAGTCGGTGGCGACGGAGGTGTGCCGCTGCTCGTACGTGAGGACCTCGCCGAGCGCGTACGTGGCACGGACCCGGGAGATCGCCATGGGATGCGTACGGCCCTGCCGGAAGTCGTCGGTGCGGTGCCACATCAGCCGGACGGGCTTGCCCATCGCCTTCGAGATCTCGGCGGCCTCGCCGGCGGCGTCGTGGAAGAGCTTGCGGCCGAACGAGCCGCCGCCCTCCGTGACGTGGACCGTGACGGCGCTCACCGGAAGCCCGAGCCGGAGCGCGATCTTCTCCTGGGCGACGATCGGGGACTTGAGGCTGGCCCAGATCTCGGCCGACCCGGGCCGTACGTCGGCGACGGCGCAGTTGGTCTCCAGGGCGGCGTTGCTGGCGAAGTGGAAGGTGAAGCGGGCGTCGACGGCCTTGGTAAGGAGGTCGAGGGGCGGGACGACGAGGGGGAGTTCGGCGCGGCGCAGCTTCTGCAGCACGGTGGCGTCGGAGGCGCCTTCGGCGGTGCCCGGTCCCCAGGTGACCTTCAGCGCGCGGACGGCGTCGATGCACTGGCCGAAGGTCCGGCCGCGGACGGCGACGCCGGTGGAGACGGTGGCGACGTCGGTGATGCCGGGCATGGCCGCGACCTCGGCCAGGTTGTCGACGGAGCGGACGGTGCCGTTGATCGTCGGGGGGCGGCAGACCATGGTGGGCAGCGCGCCGGGCACCTGGACGTCCATGGCGAAGGTCTTGCGTCCGGTGACGGCGGCGAGGGCGTCGATACGGCGCTGGGCGGTGCCGATGACCCGGAAGTCCGCGCGGTCCTTGAGGGTGACGGCGACCGCGGTGTCGGTGACGGCGGCGGCCTTGACGGCGAGTTCGCCGTAGGTGAGGCGGATGCCGGCGGCGGAGGTGACGACTCCGGCCTTCGTGGTGAGGGTGTCGATGGCGGCGCCGAGTTCCAGGGCGGCGGCGCGCAGCAGCCGGCCGCGGGCGACGGCGGCGGCGACCCGGACGGGCGTGAAGGTGGAGACGGTGGTGTTGGAACCGCCGGTGAGCTGGTTGAAGAGCAGTTCGGGGCGGGCGTCGGCGAGGGTGACCCGGACCCGGTCCAGGGGCAGGTCGAGTTCCTCGGCGATGATCATGGCGGTGGAGGTGGTGACGCCCTGGCCGACCTCGGCGCGGGGCAGCGCGAAGTGGGCGGTGCCGTCGGGGTCGAGGCGGATGGTGATGAGGTTCGCCGTGGGCAGGGTGGCGGCGGTGAGCAGGTCGTTGAGGTCGAGGATCTCGGCGGGTCCCGGCAGGGACGGGACGACGCCCGGTGCCGCGGCGGGCACGGCCGCCGCCGCGGGTGCGGGCTCGAGGGCGTCCACGCCGACGCGGGCGGCGACGGTGAGCGTCGGCGCGGCCAGTACGTAGCCGAGGAACCGACGGCGGCCGATGCCGCGCGGCGTCGCGGGGTCCTGGGCGGGGGGTGCGGCGGGATCCTGAGCGGGAGGTGCGGCGGGGTCCTGGGCTTCCATGGGCGCTGCCCTTTCGACGACGGGTCCGAGTCGGTCTCGGTGCGGCCGGGTGGCCGGGTGCGGCCGAGTGTTGGCGAGTGGATCATCACCCGAACGGCCCTGCGCCGGGGCGGAAACGGCGCAGCTTTCACGAGGGCCGCGCCGCGCCCTCACGTCGCCGGAACGGCCCGGGGGCACATCGCCGGGAACGGCCCGGGGGGCACGTCGCCGGGACGGCCCGCGGTCGGGGGCCGGGAATGGCGTGGTCGGAGCCGGGAATGGCCCGTGGGCGGTGCCGGTTGGGCAAGGAGCATGACGGGCTGCTCCTACCGCCCGTCATGGCTCGCAGACCCGGAAGTTCGCACGTGGAGGGCACGGCCATGAAGATCGGCATCATCGGGGCAGGCAACATCGGCGGCAACCTCACCCGTCGTCTCACGGCCCTCGGGCACGAGGTGTCCGTCGCCAACTCCCGGGGGCCGCACACCCTGACGGACCTGGCGGAGGAGACCGGCGCCAAGCCGGTCCTGGCGACGGAGGCCGCGCGGGGCGCGGAGATCGTGGTGGTGACCGTTCCCCTGAAGGCGATCCCGGACCTGCCGGCCGGGCTCTTCGACGGGGCGGCGGAGGGTTTCGTCGTCATCGACACCAACAACTACTACCCGCGGGAGCGCGACGGCCGTATCGCCGCCATCGAGGACGAGGGCCTGACCGAGAGCCGCTGGACGGAGCGCCAGCTCGGCCATCCCGTGGTCAAGGCCTTCAACGGCACTTACGCCGAGGACATCCTGGACCGTCCCCGGCCGGCCGGCGACCCCGAGCGGATCGCCCTGCCGGTCGCGGGCGACGACGAGGTGGCGAAGAAGACGGTGCGCGCCCTCATCGACGAGCTCGGCTTCGACACGGTCGACGCGGGTGGCATCGACGACTCCTGGCGCCAGCAGCCCGACACGCCCGTCTACGGGCTGCGGGCGGGCGTGGACGCGGTCCGCCAGGCCCTGGCGGACGCCTCCCCGGAGCGCCCGGCCGCGTTCCGCGGCTGACGGACTCCGGGGAGGCTGCGGGGAGTTCGGGCCGGCGGGCGGTGTGCCCGACCCGGGCTTGGGGCGCGGGAGCGGTCGCGGGCGGTCGGTCAGGACAGGGCGGCGGCGAGGGCGAGCCAGGTGGCGGTGTGCTTCTGGCAGGCCGTGTCGGTGACGGTCCCGAGGCCCACGAGGTTGACCTTCCGCTCGCAGGAGACGTCCTCGACCGTGGCGGCGATGGCCTCCGCGCCGCCCGGGCCGGCCCAGAGTCGGGCTTCTCCCTCACCGGTGGGGTTCTCGTTGCCCGGGTAGCCGGTTCGCCGCGCGGCGCGGCGAACCGTACGACGGACGTGCGAGCGGCCGGGGGGAGTCACGGTCCCGTCGCGGTGGCGGCCACACCGGAGACGCGCAACGCGCGGGCGAGGCGCTCCATTTCGGGCCGTGTCCCGGAGCACTCCCCCTCCAGGACCTGGCGCGCCATGGCCCTGGCGAAGGCGAGGTCGAGGCCGAGCTCGGCTCGTAGCACCCGCATCACGGCGACACGGCTCGCCGCGGGTCCGGTCACTCGCAGTGCGGTGGCGCCGTGCTCGGCGAGCAGCTGCGCCCGCCGCTCGGGCGGGAGGGCGCCTCCGCAGACGGTGAGCCGGGATCCGCAGGCCGCGCAGTCGAGCTCGGTGTCCCACCGCAGCCGGCCGTCGACGAGTGCCTGCACACCGTGGCACTCCCGTTCCGCGCCGCAGTCTCCGCACGGCTCCGCGCACGTGACCGCCGCGACGACCGTCTGATCCATCTCCCCCGCTCCCCTGCCGTGACCGCCCTGGTGTCGACCAGGCTGCCACGCACGGGGGCGGGTCGGCAGTCCCTTCGTGTCTACCGGCACGCGGACGGCGCGCGCACCGCGTCACCGGTCGTCGAGGCGGTCTCCTCGGCCGCCCGGCAGTGCCTGGTGCCGACCCGCCGCGCGGACCGGCACCAGACCCCGCGGGCCGTGGCGACGGCCCGGTCGCCGCAGCCGCGCAGCTGGGCGCGGGAGAGCTTGGCTCGCTGACCGCCGCCCGCGATGAGCGCGTTGACGGACGCCATCGGGTCGCCGCCCACCGAACGCGCGAGGAGCGCGCCGACCACGACCGGCAGCAGCGCCACGGCGAGCGCCGAACCGGTGGCGGTGGCCGTGGCGGTGACGTGGCGGAGGGGGCGGGCTGCGGTGCGCGGGGCGTCGTCGGTCATGACGACAGTCCATCAGCGGCGCCGGGGCCGGGACATGGGACAAGGTACTCAGTCCGCCGCGCCGCCGGTACTCAGTGCCCCGCGCGCACGTCCGCGCGTACGCATGCCCCGCGTACGCCGCGTGCCGGGCGCCGGCACCGTCCGAAGTTCTCGAACCACCCTCACAGGAACGATTCTTCGGTCACTCTCGGAGCAGCACGCCCCCTTCGCCGCGACGGATCGTGGAGGTGGAACGACGGTGACGAAAGCGACGCACCCCGCAGGACCCCGGGTCCTGGTGGTCCAGCACGAGGCCGACGCCGGGCCCGGACTCGTCGGCGAACGGCTCCGCCTGGCCGGGCTCGATCCACGGGTCCACCATCCATGGCGGGGCGAGGCGCTGCCCGAGTCCCTGGACGGTTGGGCGGGACTGCTCGTCCTCGGTGGCGCGCCGAACTGCGAGGACGACACCGCCGCTCCGTGGCTGCCACGGGTCAGGGCACTGGTACGGGAAGCCGTCGAGGCCCGGATCCCGCTCCTGGGCATCTGCCTGGGCGGGCAGATCATGGCGCACGCACTGGGCGGGCGCGTCACGCTCCGCTCGCGGGGGCCCGAGGTGGGCGTCGTGCCGCTGCGCCGACTGCCCGGCGCCGACGACGATCCGCTGCTCGGCACGGTGCCCGACGGGACACCGGCCGCCCAATGGCACTGGGACGAGGTCGAGCGGCTGCCACCCGGGGCGGTGCCGCTGCTGACCGGTGACGACTGCCCGTACCAGGCCTTCCGCGTCGGCCCGTGCGCGTGGGGCGTGCAGTTCCACCCGGAGGTCCTGTCCGCCGCGGTCGCCGACTGGGCCTCCGTCGACGGGCCGCGGGTGCGCGCGGCCGGTGGTGACCCGGCCTGCGCGGTGGCCTCCGTACGGGAGGCGGAGCCGGCGCTGCGGGCGGTGTGGGGAGGGATGGCGGAGGCGTGGGGGGCCCTCATACGGGAGGGCGTGGCCGTGCGGGAGGGCGTGCCCGTGCGGGCACCCGCCGGGCGGGGGTGATGGGATGGGGGTGCGTACGCGCTCGCGTGCCGCACGCCGTCCCCGTACCGAGGAGCAGTGCCGTCATGGCCGACTACCGGATCGAGACCCTCCGCACCGGATACCGCACCTGGACCGCCCGCAACGACCGTGGCGCTGAGGTGCGGATCGCGGCGGCCGACGACGAGGCGGCCCAGCCGTCGTTCACGCCCGTCGAGCTCCTGCTCGCGGCGATGGGCGGCTGCGGCGGACTGGTCATCGACCGCACGGCGCGGGCCGTCGACCACGACGACCTGCGGATCGTGGTGGAGGGCGTCTCGGGCCCGGAGGACGACGGCCGGATCGGGCGGATCAGGGTCAGTTACGAGTTCGAGCTGCCCGACAACAACCCGCGGGCGGCGGACGTGTTCGCCCGCGGGGTGCGGCTCACCCACGAGAAGCACTGCACGGTGAGCCGCACCGTGGAGCACGGCGCCGAGGTGGAGGCGTTGCTGCCGGACGGGACGACCGGCTTCCGCGCGGGCTGAGCCGGGCGGGGCGGTGACCGGACAGGCCGGGGCCGGTGGGGCCGAAAGCAAATCCGATGGACCGGGCCGGGTCCGGGGTGGGGCCGAGGGGTCAGGTCCGATGGGCCGGGGCCGGGGCTCGGGGCCGGTGGGGCCGAGGGGCCCGGAGCCGGTGGAGCTGGGGGCCAGGTCCGATGGGCCGGGGGCCAGGGCTCGGGGCCGGGGGCCAGGGCTCGGGGCCGATGGGGCCTAGGTCCCGAGGGGCCACAGGGTCCGGCCGGCGGCCCGTACGGCGGGGGCCGGGTCCGGGCCGCGGGGGCGGCGCCCCGGCCGCGGGGGCGCCGTCCGGGGGCGGCCCTACTCCTCGATGGCGCCGCCGATCCCGCGCAGGTGTCGGCGGAAGGTGTACTCCGGGTCCCCCGCCCGCCGTCGGAGGTAGTCGTCGAAACGGGTCTGGTCGCGCAAGGTCTCCCCCGCCCGGATCCGCCGGGCTTGGTTCCGCTCGGTGCGGAAAATGGTCTCAGCGGTGTCGAGTACCGCCTCGACCCGGTCGGCCGCCACGAACAGCACGCCGTCGTCGTCGGCGAGGACGACATCGTCGGCGCCGACCGTGTGCTCGCCGAAGCGGGCGGTGCGCAGTGCCTCCGGCCCGCGCGGGTCGAGCCGTACGGGGCCGGGCGCGTGGGCCCCGTAGGAGAAGACCGGCATGCCGATCTCGACCAGGTCGGTGGTGTCGCGGTGCAGGCCCCACACGACGACGCCCGCGAGGCCGGCGGCCTGGGCCTCCAGGACGGCGAGGTCGCCGATGCAGGCCTCGTCCCTGCGGCCCTCGTTGTCGATGACGAGCACATCGCCGGGGGCGGCGTGGGTGGTGAAGGCCTCCAGGAAGACGTCGACGCTGCCGTAGTGCTGCACGGGGAGCGCCCGCCCGGCGACACGGTGACCGGGAACCACCGGCAGGACGCCGGCGGGCGCGGCCCGCAGCGGCACCCCGAGGCGTACGCAGGCGTCGGCGACGAGCGGAGTGGAGAGTTCGGCGAACCTCTTGTGCATGGCCTGGTCCCTTCGGCGGGGCGGTACGCGTCGATGCGAGGCTAGCCCGGTCGCTGCGTCAGAAAAGGGCCATTGCCCGGCGGTTGGCCCGGGCGGCGGGGGCAGGGAGCGGGATACGTTCCGCTGGGTGAGGAACGAAACCGCCCGAGGGCCGGACCACGAAGGGCGGGATGCGTTCCGCTCGGTGAGGAACGAAACCGCCCGAGAGCCGGACCACGTAGGGCGGGATACGTTCCGCTCGGTGAGGAACGAAACCGCCCAAGGGCCGGACCGTGAAGGGGAAGAGCCGTGATCGTGATCGCGCACCTCAGTGACATCCATGTCGACGGCGGACCGCGCAGCAGGGAGCGGACGAGGGCCACCATGGAGTTCCTCGACTCGCTCGCGTACGACTTCGACGCGGTGATCGTCACGGGCGATCTCGCCGACCACGGAACGGAGTCCGAGTACCGCTGGATCCGGGACCACGTCCTGACCTCCCGGCACCCGGTGCTCACCTGCCCGGGCAACCATGACCGCAGGGACGCCTTCCGCCGGGTGCTGCTCGGCGCCGAGCCGTCGTCCCCGGAGGCGCCGGTGAACCAGATGCTGCGCGCGGACGGTTTCGTCCTGGCGCTCTGCGACTCGTCGGTGCCGGGCAAGGACGAGGGGCTCCTGGAGGACGAGACGCTGGCCTGGCTGGAGGCGGAACTGGCGCGGACGCCGGAGGGCACGCCGGTCTTCGTCGGCTTCCACCATCCGCCGGCGACGCTCGGCATCCCCTTCGTGGACGGCATCCGCCAGTTCGGCGAGGACCGTCTCGCCGAACTGGTCCGCCGCCACCCCTCCGTCACCGCCTTCCTCTGCGGTCACTCCCACACCGCCGCGGCCACGACGTTCGCGGGCCGCCCGCTCCTGGTGGCGCCGGGCGTGGTGTCGACCTCGAAGCTGCCGTGGGAGCAGACCGCCGGCCCGTCGGACTACGTGTACCGGGACGAGATGGCCCCGTCGCTCGCGTTCCATCTCCTCTCCCACGACGGCCGCCTGACCACGCACTACCGGAGCGTCCCGCTCGGCAACCCTTCCGGCGCGCGCCGCACCATGGCGTAGGCGGCGGGTTTCTCAGTCGAGCCAGATCTCCCGGACCGCGCGGAGGGGGTCGCCGGCCGTGGCGGGGGGCGTGTTCCACAGCTTCGTGGTGCGGGTGGCGGCGGTGTACGGGGGCCAGTCCGGGCCCGGGTCCTGCGCGGTGACGAAGGCGACCCAGGCGCGGTGCAGGGCGTCGGCGAGGGTCTGGGGCGGGGTGGTTCCGGCGGCGGCCTCGACGCCCTCGGCGTCGAGGAGGTCGAAGGCGAAGGGCAGGTCGAGACAGTGGAAGGCCCTCCCGCCGACGGGCGAGGTCCACTCGAACTGGTAGAGCCAGGTGGGCCGTTCGCGCTCGGCGCGGGCGTCGGCCACGGCGAGGGAGGGGGCGCGGAAGGTCACGTCGGTGAGGGCCTTGCCGAAGAGGGAGGCGGGATCGGTGTCGGCGTACGCCTCGGTGAAAGCGGCCACCCGGTCCCCGGCCAGACCGAGTCCGCCGAGCAGGACCGGCAGGGGCGGGCCGTCCGGTCCCGGGGCGGGGGCCATGTCGAACTCGTGGGCGGTGAAGCCCAGCATCAGCGGGACGTCCGCGCCCGCGTCGCCCGACGTCAAGGCGTCCAGGACCGGTGCGGGGATCAGCTCGCCGTCGGCGTAGGGCCCGAGGGACAGCATCGGCGGCAGCCCCTCGCGGTCCGGCCCGGGGGCACCGAGCCGGTCCTGGAGGTCGAGGAGTTCGTCGTCACCGAGGTCCTCGAGCGCGTGGGCGGTGGCCGGGAGGCCGGTGCGCGCGGTGAAGAGGCGCGAGACGGCGCGGGCGACCTCGGGTCCGTCGGGTCGCATGACGGCGCCGGAGACGGAGAGCGCACCGCGGAACAGTCCCTGCGCGGAAGGCACGGCCAGCAGTGTCTGGACGGCGCCGCCGCCCGCCGACTGTCCGGCGACGGTCACCTTGGCCGGGTCGCCGCCGAAGCGCGCGATGTTGTCCCGGACCCATTCCAGGGCGGCGATCCAGTCCCGTACGCCACGGTTGTCGGGCGCGTCCTCCAGGTGGAGGAAGCCCTCGATGCCGAGCCGGTAGCCGAGCGAGACGAGGACGACGCCGTCGCGGTTGCACGCGGCCCCGTCGTACCAGGGGCTGGCGGCACAGCCCGCGACGTAGCCGCCGCCGTGGATCCAGACCAGCACCGGACGCCCGGCTTCCGGGTCGGGCTCGGGCGTGAACACGTTCAGGTTGAGCACGCCCGCCCCCGGCACCGACGGCTCCGGGATGGTGGTCACCTCGGCGAAGGGGCGCCGCTGGGCCGTCGGCCCGTACGCGGTGGCGTCCAGCGGCTCGGTCCACGGTCGGGGCGGCACGGGCGCGGCGAAGCGGCGGGCGCCGACGGGCGGTTCGGCGTAGGGGATGCCGAGGAAGCGGCAGCTTCCGTCGGCCCGCCGTTCGCCGCGAACCGGGCCGAGGGTCGTGGTCACGAGGGGGGACTCGGGGGACATGGCGTGCCTTCCTGGCCTGGCCGGTGCGGGGAGCGCGGCGGCGCGGTGCTGCGGGCAGCGGGACTCGCGTCAATTTACACGTGTCAACGACGAACCCCAAGGCCCCGCGCGCACCGCCGCCGAAGCGCCCCGCCTCGCGTCCGGTTCGGCGCGGCCCCGGCAGGGAAGGCAGGCCCTGTGAACGTGAGTCCCGACGCCGCTGTCGGCGTCCTGGTGGTGGTGACCGGTGCCGTGCTCATGGCGGCCGGTGCGCGCTGGAAGGGCCGGGCGACGCGCCCGCTCGCGCCGCGCCGGGCGCGGGCGCTGGCCTGGCAGGCGTACGTACGGGCGCTGACCCGTTCCGCGGACCTGGCGATCGACGCCGCGCGGGAGGCGGCGGGGCGGGGCGAGCCGACGATCGTCACCGTCGAGGATGTCGTACGGCTCGCCCGTGAGCGTTTCGGTTACGAGGAGGTCGTCCGCGAGCACGCGGCCGCCGCGCTGCGGCACGCCTACGAGCGAGGCCGATGCTCGGCGGACTGCGTGACGGACGCCTACGGCTCGCTCCGTTAGCGGTGCTCCGGGCCGGACGCGGCCTCCGGGCGGGCGCGGCCTCCGGGCGGCGCGCCGGATGAGGCAGGCGCATGCGAACGGCGGCCGTGCTACTCCAGCCACGCCCCCTCACGCATCACGACCCTGCCCCGCAGTTCCGGTGTTCCGCGCCAGGCCCGCACCGTCCGCGGCGCCACGCGCAGGTACAGGAAGGGATTCTCCTCCAGACGCGGGTCCCAGCCGAACTTGCCCGCGAACGCGTCCGCGGCATCCTCCGGCACCTCCTGCGCGGGATGGCACGTCGCCTCCCCTTGCAGCAGCACCACGTCGAAGGTGTCCGGCAGCGCCAGCCGTACGCGCGGTTCCTCACGTACGTTGCGCGCGGTCGCGGAGTCCGCGCTGGTGCACATCCACACGGCCTGCCCGTCCCACAGAAACCACAGGGGCACCTGATGCGGGCCGTGGTCGGGGTGAGCTGTCGACACCCATATGTCGCGCTCCGCGTCGAGACGTTGCAGGGTGTCCCGCGTGCGCTCCGCCGTGGTGCGGCGAGTGATCTTCGTAGCTGGCATGGGGGTCGACCCTAGTCAGCGGGTTCGCTGTGCGCATGGGGCGCAGGTCCTACGCCCGGAGACGGAGCGTCGCCCTGCTGCCCTGCCGCCCAAGCGCCCAGGCGTCCCGACGCCCTGGCGCCCATCAGCGGCTTCGGCCGCAGCGTGAGCATGCCCGCTATTCGCCCGTGCTGCCGTCGATCCGTTCGCGCAGGAGGTCGGCGTGGCCGTTGTGTCGCGCGTACTCCTCGATCATGTGGGCGAGGACGTAGCGCAGCGAGTACGTCTCCTCGTCGAGGCTTCCCGTGATGTCGAGGGAGGGGGCGGCGGCCACGATCGCGCGGGACCGGGCGCATTCCTCGTGCCAGACGGCGAAGGCCTCGTCAGGATCGGCGTCGTCCACGTCGAAGTCGGCCCAGTCGGTGGAGCCGGGCGGGGTCCAGGGGCTGCGGCTGTCCTCGCCGTTGATCACATTGCGGAACCAGCCGCGTTCGACCTCGGCCGCGTGCCGCACCAGGCCGAGCAGGGACAGTCCGGAGGGGGGGACGGCCCGGGTCCTCAGCTGCTCGGGAGTGAGCCCCGCGCACTTCGACTCCAGGGTGTCGCGCTGGAACTGGAGCATGGCGGTGAGGGTGGCGCGTTCGTCGGCGGTGCGGGGCGGCGGGGTCCGGAGGTCTCGTCTCATCCGGGCATCCTGCCGGCGGGCGCGGCCGGTGGCCCGGGGATTTTCGGGCCGCCGGCCCCGAAGCGCGTGCACACGGCGGTCGGAGCGGACCTCGGGTCGACCGTGTGACGCGTCCTACGGCGGGCCGGCCGGAGCCGTGAGTCCTTCGATGCCCTGCAGCGGGTTCCTGAACAGGGGGTGCAGCAGGACCGTACCGGCCGCGACGGGCATGGCGGACGGTCCCGCGTGGGGGCCGACGATCCGCTCGGGGTCGTCGCAGACGTGCGAGAGGTCCACCGCCGCTCCGCGGATCTCCTCCAGATAGCCGGGGTCCAGGAGGCTGGCCTGCTCCGTGACCACCACCAGATCGGGGTTGAGGACGTCCAGCAGCAGCGCGACGGCCCGTCCCACGGCGCGGGCCCGTTCCCTGAGCAGCCGGTCGGCGCGCCGGTCTCCGGTCGCCGCCGCGTCCACGAGCAGGGAGGAGTCGGGTTCGGGCACGATGCCCCTGCGGTACGCGGTCTCGCCGAGCGTCCGGTCGGACACGGTCGCCTCCAGGCAGCCGGACCGCCCGCACGGGCAGGGGACGGTGGAATCCGGTACGGGCAGGTGCGCCACGTCGCCGGCGGCGGATCCGGGGCCCTGGTGGACGACCCCGGCGATGCCGAGGGCCGCGTCGGCCACGTTGCCGACGAAGAGATGGACCAGGCTGCGGCGGGCTTCGGGGCGGCCGAACAGGATCTCCGACTGGGCGACGGCGCGGGCATGGTTGTCGACCCGGACCCGGGGGCCACCGGCCTCTCCGATGCCGCCGAGGCCCGCGAGGCCCCGGGTGAGTTCGGCGGCGAGCGGGCGATGCCACCAGCCGAGGGCGTCGTGCCGGACCACCCGCCCGTGGTCGGGGTCCACCCAGCCGCCGACGGCCGCGCCGACGCCGAGCAGCGGGCGTGCGCCGACGTGTTCGGCCAGGAAGGCGCGCAACTCCCGGGCGACGAGGGCGGGCAGGGTCCGCGGGTCGGCCCGCTCGTGTCCGAAGCCGCGCCGGGCGACGATCCGCCCGCGCAGGTCCACCAGGCCGAAGGTGGAGGCGGGCACTCCGAGGTGGACTCCGCCCACGACGGGGCCCGCGCCGGTGCCGAGGTGCAGGTCGACGGGGATCTGCGGGCGGCCCCGGCCCGCGGGGTCGGGGCGCTCGGGCAGTTCCCGCAGCAGGCCGCGGCGGAGCAGATCGGTGGCCTGGCGCGAGACGGCCGCCGGGCTGAGTCCGGAGATCCGGGCGATGGCGCTGCGGGCCACGGGTCCGTGGTCGAGCACGGTGCGCAGGACGGTGGCCGCGTTGGTCTCGCGGCGGCCGTCGCCGGTCGGTCGGGGGGCGTGCGGGGTCAGGCTCATGCGTGTCTCGTCTCGGACGTGCCGCGCTGGTGGGCCGATTCAACCACCGCCGGCCACCGCGCGGGGAACCTGTGGATAACCTCCGCCGGCCCCCGATGCCCTCTTGGCAGGCCGGTCGGCACGCACTTTACTTCCTCTGCGGAATTAATTCCGCGCGCCCCGCACCACCGTGTCCGCGCGGCCCAACCTGTCCCGCACCGCGCCCCGTCCCCGAAGGGATCCGCATGCCGGTCACCCAGCCCGCCCACCCGGGCCAGCACCGTCCCCAGCCCCAGCCCCATGTGATCGTGGTGCTCACCGACCAGCAGCGGTGGGACACCACGGGCGCCCACGGCAACCCGGTCGGTGTGACGCCCGAGTTCGACCGGCTGGCCCGCGAGGGCACGCTGGTCGAGCAGGCGATCACCCCCAATCCGGTGTGCGCGCCCGCACGTGCCGCGCTGCAGACCGGGCGCTTCCCGACGGCGACCGGTGTGTTCCGCAACGGACTTCCGCTCCGAGCGGAAGTCCCGACGCTCGCCGGGGCCTTCGCGGCGGCCGGGTACGTCACCGGCTACATCGGGAAGTGGCACCTGGCCGGCGAGGAGCACCCCGACGGGCCGGTGCCCGCCGAGCGGCGGGGCGGCTACAGGCACTGGCTCGCCTCGGACCGGCTCGAGTTCACCTCCGACGCGTACCGGACGGTGGTGTACGACGAACGGGGCGAGCCGGTGCGGCTGCCCGGATACCGTTCGGACGCGCTGATCGACGCCGCGATCCGCTTCGTCGCGGACCACCACGAACGCCCCTTCCTCCTCTTCCTGTCGCTCCTGGAACCGCACCACCAGAACGCCACCGACGACTACCCGGCCCCGGAGGGATACCGGGAGCGCTTCGAGGGGCGGTGGCTGCCGCCGGATCTCGCCGCGCTCGGTCCCGGCGCGGCCCAGGGCGGCGCGCACCGCCACCTCGGCGGGTATCTGGGCCAGATCAAGCGGGTGGACGAGGGCGTGGGCCGGCTTCGGGACACGCTGCGCAGTCTGGGCATCGAGGACGACACCGTGCTGGCGTGGACCGCCGACCACGGTTCCCACTTCCGTACCCGCAACGGCGAGTACAAGCGCTCGGCCCACGAGGCGTCGGTGCGGGTGCCGTTCGTGCTCACAGGGCCCGGCTTCCGGGGCGGCGGCCGGATCCGCCGGCCGGTGTCCACCGTGGACCTGATGCCGACGCTGCTGGACGCCGCCGGCCTGAAGGTGCCGGACGGTGTGCACGGCCGCTCGCTGCGCCCGCTGGTCGGCGGGGGCGACGAACCGGACCGGCCGGCCTCGGTGTTCACGCAGATCAGCGAGGACGTGATCGGCCGCGCGGTGCGCACGGACCGCTGGAAGTACGTGGTGACGGCGCCGCCCGGGTCCGACGCCTGGCACGAGCAGGCGGCCGACCGCTACCGCGAGACGGAGTTGTACGACCTCCGGTCCGATCCGTACGAGCTGGAGAACCTGGCCGGGCTGACCTCGCACCGGCATGTCGCCGACGGGCTGCGGGACGCGTTGCTCGCCTGGTTGCGCGAGGTGGAGGGCGCCGCCGCGATCGTGGAGGAGGCTGCGCCGCGCACACTCGGGCAGCGGTCACCCGACGCGTTCCCCGCGGACCGGGTGCCGTGGCACGGAGTGCGGTTCGGGCACGCCTGACCAGGACGGGCCGGTCCGATCAGCCTCGCCCCGGCCCGGGCCCGGGTCCGTCGGTCCGCTCTCGGCCGGTCCGTTCTCGTCCGCTCGGATCCGTTCCGCTCGGTCAGGAATTCGGCGGCACCGCGTAGGCGCCGAAGCCCATCCAGTCCAGGAGTTCGCAGGGTTCCTCTCCGACCACCCAGGCGTCGTGTCCTGGCTGGACCTCGTAGAAGTCGCCGGCGTTGAGGTCGCCTTCCTCTCCGCCGCCGTCCATGACCACGTGGAGCCGGCCGCTGACGACGTATCCGACGTGGTGCGCCTGGCAGCTGTCGGTGCCGGCGATGGGCTTCACGTGCTCCGTCCACCGCCAGCCGGGCTCGAACACGGCCCTGCCGACCGCCCCCTTGTCCGTGTTGAGCAGGTCGAGCCTGCCCTTGCCGTCCTCGAAGGGACGCGTCTCGTCTGCCGAGTCGAAGCTCCTGGAAACGATTGCGGTCATCGTCGTCCGCCTCCCGGCGGTGGAACGTGCGGGCCCCGAGTCCACTTCCAGGCTACGCCGCGAGGGGGCCACCGCACCCCGCCCGGCCGCCGCGTCCGACCACCCCGCCCTCCGGCCGGGCCGCCGTCCCCAGGGCCCCGTACGGGTGACCGTGAACCGCGTTGCCGAAGAAGATCGGGCGGAGGTACCTTGATCACATGACTGCCGGGTCGGCCGTGAGCCGTGATCGAGAGAGGCGCCCGGCCGTGGCGTGAGCGCCCCGGGTCGCCGGGCGCGGGGTCCGCCGCGGTCGTCCGCCCCGTATCGCCGTCGTGCGTACGGGAAGCCGGAAGACATCAGCGCCTGCCCCGCGAAAGGACCCCCTGTGGCCGTCAAGCTCGATCACACCGTCATCCACGCCCGCGACAAGCGGGTCTCCGCCGAGTTCCTGGCCGAGGTGCTCGGCCTGGAGGTCGGTGCGCCCTTCGGGCCGTTCCTGCCGGTCGACACCGGCAACGGCGTCACCCTCGACTACTACGACGCCGAGGACCCCTCCTTCACCCCCGGCCACTACGCGTTCCTCGTGCCCGACGAGGAGTTCGACGCGATGATCGACCGCCTGGAGCGGATGCGCGTGACGTACTACGCGGATCCGCACCACACCGAACCGGGGCGGATCAACCGCCTCTTCGGCGGCCGGGGGGCCTACTTCGACGATCCGTCGGGCCACAACATGGAGATCATGACCCGCCCCTACGCGCGTCCCTGATCTTGCCAAGAAGCGCCTCGTCTTCCCTGAACTTTTGTTGAACACTCAGCGGATTTGGCGATTCCATGCATAACCCGAGGGGGTTTTCTGTAGGGATCCCTTATCGGACACATCTACACATAAAGGCCAGATAAGAGCACAATGAAACAGCGGCACCCGATGCCGCCAGAGCGGTCAGACGTGCAAGACGCCAGAAGGAGGCGAGTCGTATGGCCGACGTCTCTCACCGTCCCGGTGATATCAGGGGACACCCCGACGCCTCGGAAATGCGGGACCGTTATGCCCGCATGCTCCAGACCCGGGGCGTGGCGGCCGTCGAGGAACTGGTGATCCTCGCCGGAATCTACGCCGCGGTCTCCGCGTGGACGGTCCACTTCTCCGCCGCGAAGCCGGAACTCGCCATCAGCAACCTGGTCGTCGGCATCACCATCGCCGCCCTCGGCCTGTGCATGTCGATGGCTCCGGAGCGGTCCCAGGACCTGAACTTCGTGGTCCTGCTGCTCGGTGTGTGGCTGATCGTCTCCCCGTGGGTGGTCTCCCGGGACGCCGGTACCGGCGCGATCCTCAGCAACGTCATCACCGGCGCCTGTGTCTGCCTCTTCGCCCTCACGGCAGGCGGCCTGCTGATGAGCAAGAGAAAGACGTAGCCGTCCGATCCTCACCGGAAGCGGCGTCGCCCCCTCGCACGAGGAGGCGACGCCGTTCACTTTCGTCCCGCCCAGGTCTGCGAACGGCCACTACCAGGTAACGAATTGACCCACGCCGTTTCGGCCACATAAGTTCTGCGTAAGCCTTGCTCCACAGGGACAGGCTCCCGTTCTCAACCCAGTCCTTGGGGGGACAAAGTGAACTGGTACCTCGAAGCGTTCAAGAAGTACGCGGTGTTCAGCGGCCGGGCGCGCCGCAAGGAATTCTGGATGTTCCAGCTGTTCAACATCATCGTGTCGATCGTGCTGTCGATCATTGACCAGGCCCTCGGCATTCAGCTGCTCAGCCTGATCTACGTCCTCGCGGTCCTCATCCCGAGCCTCGCGCTCTCCGTGCGCCGCCTGCACGACACCGGCCGCAGCGGCTGGTGGATCCTCATCGGTCTGATCCCGCTGGTCGGTTTCATCATCCTGCTGGTCTTCTACTGCTCCGAGGGCGACCAGGCGCAGAACGCGCACGGCCCGAACCCGAAGCTGGCCCCGGCCTACTGACGGTCGGCCGGCGGGTCCGTCTGACGGACCGTACGCCGGCAGGGCACCGGCTCCGCCGAGGAGCCGCACCGCATCACGCAGCGAAGCCCCCGGAAGGTCCGCCTTCCGGGGGCTTCGCGCATTGACGGGGCCCCGCGCAGTGCTGGGTCCGCGCGCCGTGGCGCGGCCACGCACACGGCCAGAGCCTCCCGCACCGCCGCGGCCGCGCCCACGTCCAGAGTCTCGCGCACTGCCAGAGCCTCGCGCGCTGCCGGGGCCGCGCACCTGCCGGGCCTTCGCTCATGCCGCATCCCGGCCGCCTGGGTCGGGGCCGCTTTCCCGACCGCGGCTGCGGCCCGGCCCCCGGCCCCCGGCCCGCATAGAGCCGCTACGGCGCAATCGCCGTACCCCGCTTGTGCAGGGCGGCACACGACCGGCCCCCTTCGCCCCGCCTAGCCTCGCCGGAACGGAGCGCGACAGCACGAACGAGGGGCGGTACCACCGGTGAACTGGCTCATCCACGACTACCGCGAGAGCGATCTCGCCGCGGTCGTCCATCTGATCGACACCACGGCCGGACTCGGCCAGGAGTCGGTCTTCTCACTGGCCGAATGCATCGGCGCCCTCACCTCCCGGCAGCCGGCCGTCGTCGCCGTCCACCAGGGCGCCCCCATCGGCGCCGCGCTCGCCTGCGTCGCCGGCGAGCGGGCCTGGGTGATGCGGATCGCGATCTCGTCGGCGTGGCGCGGCCGGGGCCTGGCGAGCGCCCTGCTGGTGGAACTGGAGCGGCGCCTCGTGGCCGCGCGGGTCGCCCGGATCGCCTATGTGCTGCCCGAGGAGGAACTCCTCGGCGAGGGCCTGCTCAACGCCGGATACACCCGGCAGCCGGCGGTCGCCTACTTCGAGAAGGTCGAGCCGCTCCACGGCCCGGCCGCGGGCCTCCTCGACGACCTCGGCGGGCGCGTCCTGCCCACCGACCTGTGGGCCAAGGTCGCCGGCATGGAACGCGAGAAGGACCTGATCGAACGGCGTGTCGTGCTGCCCCTCGCGGAACCCGAGCGCGCCGCACGGCACGGGGTGCGGCCGCCGCGCGCCATCGGTCTGTTCGGTCCGCCCGGCACCGGCAAGACCACGTTCGCCCGCGCGATCGCCTCCCGGCTCGGCTGGCCGTTCGTCGAGATCCTGCCGTCCCGCCTCGCCGACGGCGGCAATCTGGCGGCCGCCCTGCGCTCGGCCTTCGCGCGGATCGCCGAGCTCGAGCGGGTGCTCGTCTTCATCGACGAGGTCGAGGAGATCGCGCCCGTACGGGCCGAACCGGTGCAGCCCGGCGGCATGCACGGGGTGACCAACGAACTGCTCAAGCTCATCCCCCGGTTCCGGGAACGGGACGAACGGCTCCTGGTCTGCGCCACCAACTCCATCCGCTCCCTCGACCCGGCGTTCCTGCGGCCCGGGCGCTTCGACTACCTGATCCCGATCGGTACGCCGGACAAGGGAGCGCGGGCCGCGATCTGGTCCCGCTACACCGACGCCCGGCCCGATGTCGACGTGGACGCGCTGGTCGCCGCCAGCGACCTGTTCACGCCCGCCGACATCGAGCACGCGGCGCGGATCGCCGCCCAGAACTCCTTCGAACGGGACCTGGTGGCGGTCGGCGGCCGCGCCGCCGATCCGTCCGGCGCCGCGCCCGGCGCGACGACGGCGGATTACCTCGACGCGATCGGCCAGTGCCGGCCGACCGTGACTCCCGAACTGATCGAGCAGTTCGAGTCGGACATCACCACCCACGCCCGGCTCTGACCGGGCCGGCGCGCCCACCCGCTGCCTCTAGGGTGATCACAGGCATCGGGTGGGTCGGCCGGGAAGGACGTGTCGGGTGGAGACGATCGAAGGACTCGCCGTCATGGGGTTCGCCGACGGCAGCGAGCTGGAGGCCTGGCTGGAGGAGCACCACGCTGACACGCCGGGCGTCTGGCTGCTGCTCGGCCGGCGCGGCTCCGACCTGCCCTCCCCCACCGCGCAGGAGATCCTCGACGCCACCCTGGCCTTCGGCTGGATCACCGGCAAGCGCAAGGCCCGTGACGAGCGTTGCTACGTGCAGAAGATCACCCCGCGCCGGCCCGGCAGCCTGTGGTCGCAGGTCAACGTCCGCCAGGTCGAGGCGCTCCTCGCGGCGGGCCGGATGCGGGAGCCGGGGCTCGCCGAGGTGCGGGCGGCACAGGCGGACGGACGCTGGCAGCAGGCGTATCCCTCGCAGAAGGACGCGACGGTGCCCGACGACCTGGCGGCGGCGCTCGCGGCCCGGCCGAGGGCCGCGGCGGCCTTCGAGGCGCTGGGGAAGACGGACCGGTACCTGATCATCCTGAGCCTGTGGCAGGCACGTACGGCGAAGACCCGGCAGGCCCGGCTCGAACGGGCGGTGACGGCCCTCGCGGCGGGCGAACGGAAGCGCTGAGACCCGGGCGGGGGCGCCCGGGGGCAGGCGGACAGGAGCGTCCGGACGGGGGCGCCTGGGAGCGGGCCAGGGCCAGGAGGCGCCCGGCCGGGACCTGGGCGGGGAGCCGAGGGCCGGGCCGTGAACCGGACACTGGGAATGTCAGGGGCGGTGCCCGCGCCGCCGGTACAGCACCTGGTGCGCGTCCCACTCCACGAAGGACTCGGCGTGGCTCATGCCGACGGCCTCCAGGAGGCGGCGCGAGCGGAGGTTCGCCTCCTGGGTGACCGCGACGACGGCCGGCACGTCCTCCAGGGCCCTCTCGACGGCCGCGGCGACGGCCTCGCGGGCGTACCCGTGCCCCCAGTGTTCGGGCAGGAACTGGTACGAGACCTCCGTCTCCCCGTTCCGCGCGTCTTCCTCCATGGTGACGAGGCCGAGCAGCGCGCCGTCGGAGATCCGCTCCACGGCGTGGACGCCGGGCGCGCCGGCGATCCTCCGCTGCCGGATGCGGATGACGGACTCGACGACGGGGCCGCCCAGATGACGCCGTACCTCCGGGTCGGTCCACAGGCGGGTCACGGCCGGGATGTCCCGGGTGCGTACGGGACGCAGCACGAGCCGCTCGGTGACGAGCGGGGCGGTCGGTCCGGTCGGCGCGGCCGGGGTGGTCGGCGCGGCCGGGGCCGTCGGGAGGGTGCGGGCGGTCGAACGGGTGGCGGCGGTCGGCGTGGTCGAGGCCATACGCCGATGATGTCAGGTGGTCGCGGATCGACTCGGGCCGAGGGACTACGCCCCATGATGGACCGGGCCCCCGCCCACCGGCCGAGGTGGCCGGAGGGCGGCCCGCCTAGCGTCGGGCCCATGAGAATCGGAATCCTGGGAACAGGTCATGTCGGTCGCGCGCTCGCCGGTGCGTGGAGCGCGGCGGGACACGCGGTGGTCCTCGGCTCGCGCAAGCCGGACGAGACGGCCTCACACGGCGGGAAGGTCCCCGTCGTCTCGACGGAGGCGGCGGTCGCCTCCGCCGACGTGGTGGTCAACGCGACCCCCGGCACGGCCTCCCTCGCCCTCCTCACCTCCGTGGGCGCACCGGCCCTCGCGGGCAAGGTGCTGCTCGACGTCGCCGTCGGGTTCACCGACGACGGGGACCTCTCCCACCCGGGCGAGAGCCTCGGCGAGGAACTCCAGCGCGCCTTCCCCGAGACCCCCGTCGTCAAGACCCTCTGCACCGTCGACCGCCTCGTCATGATCGCCCCCGACTCCCTGGAGGGTCCCAGCCACGTCTTCCTCTCCGGCGACGACCCGGCCGCCAAGGACACCGTCCGGGGCCTGCTCCATGACCTGGGCTGGTCCTCGGACGCGGTCCTCGACCTGGGCGGCATCGCCACGGCCCGCGGCCAGGAGCACTTCAGCCTGCTGTTCGTCCCCATCGCGGAGGCCATCGGCTCGTACCGCTTCGGACTGCGTGTGGTGAGGCTGTCCGAGGGCGCGACGCAGTCCTACGAGGAGGCCCAGGCCGAGGCGGAGGCGGAGGCGGGCGCCGCCTCGTAGCGGCGGAGGTGCGGGGGATCCGCGGCGCAGGCGGGCGCCGGCTCCTGGCGGCGGAGGTGCGGGAGGGCAACCGGCCGGCCCTCTCCCCTACTTCACCATGGCCTGAGTCCCGGGGCCGGGAGGCGGGTGGGGCAGGCCTGGGACCTCAGGCCTCAGACCTCAGACCTCCGCGAGGAGGGCCTTCACCTCCGCCCACTCCAGCTCTACGGGCTGGTACGTCGCGCGGGCGGTGTCCTCGTCCTTGTAGCCGCTGGACGTGGCCACGCACACCACGGGCCCGTCCTCGTCGGCCGGGCCATGGGCGCGCAGGCCCGCGAGTCCGGCCGCCGAGGACAGCTCGCACCACAGGCCCTGTGCGGCCAACTCCGCCTGGGCGTCAGCCATCTGGCGGTCCGTCACGGTTCGGGCCGCACCTCCCGTCTCGCGCAGGGCGACGACCCCGCGATAGCCGCTGATCGCGCAGTCGATGGCGTACGCGGCCGTCGGCCCGACGGGGACCCGCGCCGTGTCGGCGCCGGTGCGCATGGCCCGGGTGAGCGCGCCCGCCGCGGCCGGCTCGGTCGCGTACACCCGGGGGACGAAACCGGTGACACCCAGCCGGGCCAGCTCCAGGAAGCCCTTGGCGACGCCGTACAGCAACTCGCCGTAGCCGGTGGGCAGATGGACGGCGGACGGAGCCTGCCCGAGGGTGAGGGCGATCTCGTACGCGATGGTCTTGTACCCCTCGGGGCCGAAGGGGTGGCCGGTGTGCGCGGTGTCGGTCACGCTGCTGACCGGCTGGTAGCCGAGCTCGTCGACGATCCTGCGCATCAACGGCCGTACGGACTCGTGCGGGACGGTCAGCACGGTCGCCCCGTAGGCACGCACGTGGGAGGCGACGGCCGGCGGTGCGAAGGGTGACGTGAAGACGACGCAGGGCAGCCCCGCGCGAGCCGCGTAGGCGGCGGCCGACGCGCCGTGGTTGCCCGAGGACGACACCACGATCCCGCGCGCGCCGGACGCCACGGCGGCACTCACCGCGACCCGGTTCAGGCGGTCCTTGTGGCTCCAGGTCGGGTTGCGGGACTCGTCCTTGATCCACACTCCGTCGGCGAGCCGCACCAACGGCGTGTCGCCCTCGCCGAGCCCCGGTGCGGCGAGCGGCGGGAGCAGCGGCGCCCAGCGTTCCAGGCCGTGGGCGGCGGGGCGGGTGAACAGGTCGTGCGGGACGCGGTCGTAGTCGTAGTCGATGTCCAGCGGGTACGCGACGGCGTCGGTGGACGTGGCGGGGTCGCCGGCCGTGAGCGGCGGCCACAGGGGGTGGCGGACGGCCGGGTCGCGGAGGGAGCGCTGGGCGGTGGCGAGGGAGTTCATCCGCCCATCCTGCGCTGGAGCGCGGCGAGGGCGCCGGCGTGGCGGCCGGGCACGGTGCGGCGCAGTTCGACGAGCGCGGGTCCGAGTGCCCGGGCCCGGGCCGGGTCCTTGATCTGCTCCCACTGGTGGTGGGCCCGGTCCACCGCGCCCTCGACGTCCGGCTCGTCCGGCCCCTGCCGCATCCCCAGCCGTGCCTGCGCGGCGGCGATCCACAACTCGCAGCTCCGCGCCGGCTCCCCGGCGAGCCGCGCCAGATCCGCCCGCACCTCCACCCAGTGCACGGCCTCCCCGGACCGCGGACCGTACCGCCGCAGCGCATCGCTCTCCCAGGCGGCGGCCATCGCCGCCGCCTCTCCATGCCGCCCGGCCATCGCCGCCGCGAGAATCGCCGGATGCGGATCCAGTTCCGCCGCGTGCCGCGACGCCTCAAGCTGTGGCACCCCAGGCTGCGGCACCCCGGGCGCGTGGGTGGGGCGCGGCGGGATCGGGGCGGGTGCGCCGGGAGCGGTAGCGTTGCCGGACAGCGCCGGGCTGGAGCCGGTGGGCACCTCGGGGGGCGCGGCGGGGGCGGTGCTGCTGCCCGGCGGTGTCGGCGCGGGCGCGACGGGCCCCGTGCCGCTCCCCGACGGCGACGGCGACGGCCCGGATCCTGCGGACACCGGACTCTCGCTCGCGCCACGCGGCGCGGCCTGGGGTGCTTCCGCTCGGCCGACCGCGCGGGGCGCGGCGGAGGCAGCGGCGTTGCGCGAGGGCGTGGGCGCGGGCGCGACGGGGGCAGTGCCCCTGTCCGACTGGGTCGACGTGCGGCGGGATCCAGGGACCGACGTCCCGTCACCGGCGCCACGCGGCGCGGCCTGGAGCGCACCCGCCCGGACCACCTCGCGGGGCGCGACGGCGCCCGCGGCCCCGGCGGGGTCGGGCCTGGAGGGGGCGGCGGTCGACGACGCCGACACACCGGTCGCCTCGTCGGGCCGCGGGCGCACGACCTCCGCACCCGTCGCGGACGGGGCGGCGGGCCGCGGCTCGGCAGCCGCCGAAGCGGCCGCCTCGGCGGGTCCGCGCCCCGGTGCTCCCGAAGGAGGGGCCGGTGCGTCCTCGACCGCCCGGTCGGCCGGGAGGTCCGCGGGCTTCCCGCCAGCGCCGGACACCGGCGTGTCGCGCGTGACGAGTGCCGGACCGGTCCCCGAGGAGCGGTCAGCGCCAGGCCCGGCCGCGGTCGTCGTCAGCCCGTCCGTCGGCGAAGCCGACCCCGTTGCGTGCCGAGCGGGCGCCGTGCCCGTCGGTCCGTCGGGCTCGGCCACGTTCGCCGGAACGGACTTCGCGGCCTGGCCACGAAGCTCGTTCGGTGACGGCGCGTCGCTGCCGGCGGCCACGGGCGGCGGGCCGTCGTGGCCACTCGGCGGAACACCCTCCGCAGCGACAGAGGTCCCCGCAACCGGCTCCGACCCCACGGCAGCGTCCGCCGCGGACGCCCCCGTCGGTGACGGCGCGTCCGCGCCGTCGGCAGCATGCCGCGGCCCGTCGTCGATGCCCGCCGCAGCGACGGAATCCGCCGCAACCGGCTCTCCCTCCGCCTTCAGCGGCGCTTCGCGGACCGGCGTTTCGGCGCTCACCACAACCGGCCCGTCGGCAGGGCCGATTTCGGCAACCGCTCCCGGCTCGACGGCGCGCCCTGCAGGCTGCGCCGACGACGCCGGTCGTACCGCGTGTTCGGCCACCGCCTCAACGGCACGCCCGGCAGCGTGCGCCGGCGGCACCACGTGTTCGGCCACCGCCTCAACGGCACGCCCGGCAGCGTGCGCCGGCGGCACCACGTGTTCGGCCTCCGCCTCAACGGCGCCCCCGCCAGGCCGCGCTGCCGGCGTCGCCGGCCGCACCGCGCCTTCCAGCACCGCCTCGACGGCGCCCCCGGCTGCGCGCGGATCCGGCCTCGTACCCACCGGCGCGCCGATCGCCCCCGTCGCCCCCGGCGAACCGACCGGCACCGGCGTTTCGCCCAGCGCGCGGGGCGGCGGCGCGGTGCCCAGGCGGCGGGTGGGCGGGGACTCCAGCGGAAGGACGGAGGCGGCGGGGGGCGAGGGGGGCGACGGATGGGGTGGGGTGGCGGGGGATGGCTGGGGGGCGGGCGGGGACAGGAGGATCGCCTGCGTCTGGGGGGCCGACTGCGCGGCCGCCGCGGCCGCCTCCGCGTGGAGCAGAGGCAGTGGGGGGCGGGCGCCGGTGCGCCAGAGGGTGGCGAAGTGGCGGAGGTAGTCGGGAGTGGTGAGGGCGCCCCGGCGGGGGAAGGGGACAAGGCGGGCGAACAGCGGGACGGCCGGGCCGAGGCCGAGCGCGCCCGGGTCGGCGGCGAGCCGCTGCCACAGCTCGGGGTCGGCCGCCAGGTCGGCGACGACGGTGGTCGTGCCGGGCCGGCGCGGTGCGAGTTCCGTGGCGAGCCAGTGCCAGGGAAGTCCCGTGTAGCGCAGGGTCGTCGGCGTGCTGCGGGCGAGCGCGAGGTGCGGCAGCCGTTGGCGCCGGTCGAGCTGGAGCTGCCCCGCGAGGTACAGGGCCAGCGGGCCCGGGGCCGCCGCGACGGCGCGGAGCCGGGTGAGGACGGCCTGCGGGTCGAGCGGGTCCGCCAGTTCGACGACCGTGGCCATGTCCGTACCGGTGAGCGCCCCGGCCGGTACCGCCGCGAGCGCGGGCAGCACCGACGCCGCGTCCATGGCACGTCCTCGTCCGGCCGGTGCCGCGGCCAGCAGTAGCGCCGTACCCATTGAGTTCACCTCGTCGCTCAGCACAGCAGCACCGTAACCCGTGGCCGTGTGGCCGAATGTCCACTGGTCCTCATGTGGGCCTTTGGCATATGTCAGAAGCACCACCGTATCGAGTGTTGCCAAATGGCTTACGAGGTGAACCGGGCTGTGCCAAAGTCGTAGCCGGGCTTCACTTTCCAGACTTGGCCGCGCCACGTCGCCTGCATCGGAGTACGACATGCCGTCCCCTCTCTTCGCGGACCGTCCCGCCCAACCGCCCGAGCCCGGCGCGGTGGACGCACTCATCTCGCAGACACGCCGTCTGCGCGGCGAGGTGGACGCGGTACGCAGGGACGCCGTCACGGACGAGGACGACCCGCAGGTCCGCTGGCAGCGCGCCCTGTGCGACCTGGCCGTGCACCAGCTGGACGACCTGCGCGCCCACTTGGGGCAGCTGAAGGCCGGGCTCCCCGCGGACCTGGCGGACGCTCCGGCGCCGCAGGACTCGCCGGCGGCCTATGCCGAGCCCGATCCCGCTCCCCGGCTGACCGGTTCGCTGCTCTCCCGGGTCGGCAGCGCCGAGTGGGACCTGCTCACCGACGACGTGCACTGGTCGGAGGAGCTGTTCCAGATCTTCGGCCGCCCGCGGGAGAGCGGTCCGATGTCGCTCGACGAGCTGCCGTCGATGGTGTTCGCCGAGGACCAGCCCCTGCTCCAGGCGATGGTGACGGACTGCCTGATCGACGGGAAGCCGATCGACGGCGAGTTCCGGATCGTCCGCACCGACGGACGGGTCCGCACGGTCCACATGACGGGCGAGCCGGTCCTCGACGCCGACGGCTGCACCGCTTCCATGTGGGCCGTCTTAAGGGACGTCAGCGAGCTGCGCCGCAGCGAGCGGGCGGTCCGCGAGAGCCGGGACAGCCTCCAGCGCCACCAGCACATCGAGCACACCGAGCGCCGGGTCGCCGTCGAGCTCCAGGAGGCCGTGCTGCCGCCCTGGCGGGGCTCCCTCCGGTTCGCCCACGACGGCCCCGCCCCGCTCGACGTGGCCGGTCACTATCTGCCGGCCGCGAGCACGGGTCTGATCGGCGGCGACTGGTACGACGCGCTGGCGCTGCCGGACGGGGACGCGCTGCTGACCGTGGGCGACCTGACCGGTCACGGTGTCTCGGCGACCTCCTCGATGGCGATGCTCCTGGGCGCGTTGCGTGGCATGGCGGTGGCCGGGATCCGGCCCGGCGCCCTGATGGGCCACCTCAACCAGCTCCTGGAGACCTCCGCCCAGCCCGCCCTCGGCAGCGCGCTGTGCTGCCGTTACGATCCGGCCACCCAGACCCTCGCCTGGTCCCAGGCCGGTCATCCCGCCCCGCTGCTCTTCCGCGACGGCAGGGGACGGACGCTGGCCCGGCCGGAAGGAGTGCTCCTCGGAGCGACGACCGGTGCGTCGTACGAGGAGGCCGAGACGCGGCTGATGCCCGGCGACCTGCTGCTGCTGCACACCGACGGCCTGACCCGGACCGGCGCCGGCATGGACGACTGCGGTACGGAGCGCCTGCTGGCCCTCGCCCCGCGGCTGGCCGCCGCGCGCGACGCGCAGGACTGCGTCCGGTCGGTGCTGGAGGAGTTCGGCGAGGGGCCGCGCGAGGACGACGCCTGTGTGATGGTGGTCCGGGTCGGAGGCTAGTCCCACGCCGGGCGGGCCGGGCCTCTCGTACGGCTCGTGCGGCTCGTATCACCGGACGGCCGCAAGCACCGCCGGTAACGGCCGTGGTGCCGTTCCTCCGTAACGCCGTCAACGCCGTCAACGCCGTACAGAGATCGACAGTGGTCGACGGAGGTCAGTAGCCGACGGACCGCCGTGCCCACGGCGCTTCCGCCGGCTCCGTACCTCCCCTCACGTCTCGCACACCCTTCATGCCTCTCCGGTCCTGGGGCGGTTCGAGGGCGCCTTCGGGAGTGCCGTCGCGATCTCCTCGCGCAGGTCCTCGATCTTGCTGTAGCCCGCGTACTGCCCGGTCAGCCGGTACATCTCCCGCAGCCGGTCCCAGGTCCGGTGGGAGGACGTGTCGCCCATGGAGACCAGGGCGAGGCGGGCGTAACGGTCCGCCTGTTCCGGGTCGTCGGCGATGAAGCAGGCCGAGGCGAGCGAGATGTGGTCGAAGAGCTTCGAACGGTCGTGCCCCTGGTGGCGCAGGTCGAGCGCCAGCTTGGCGTGGCGCTGCGCGGGGACGGCTGCGGCCGGATCGTGTTCGGCGAGGGTGCGGTAGGCGAGCGCCTGCATGCCGTGCAGGTCGGCCTCGTCGAAGTTCTGCATCCAGCTGGGCTTCTCGTCCCCGCGGTCGGAGACGAAGAGCTCCTCGGCCTCACCGAGGGTGCGGCGCATGGCCTGGCCACGGCCCATCGACGCCTGCGCCCAGGCCTCGATCGTGTGGAACATGGCCTGGGTGCGGGGCAGCAGTCGCTCCCCCGCGCCGGACTTGGCCAGCTGCATCAGGTCGAGGGCCTCGTCGGGCCGGCCGAGGTGCACCATCTGGCGGGCGGCGCGGGAGAGCGCTTCCCCGGCGCGCGGCCGGTCGCCGCCCTCGCGGGCCGCGTGCGCGGCGATCACGAAGTACTTCTGGGCGGTGGGTTCGAGGCCGACGTCGTGGGACATCCAGCCGGCCAGGACGGCCAGGTTGGCGGCCACGCCCCACAGCCGGCGCTGAAGGTGGTCGGGGTGGTGGTAGGCGAGCATGCCGCCCACCTCGTTGAGCTGGCCGACCACGGCCTTGCGCTGGAGGCCGCCGCCGCGGGAGGCGTCCCAGGCGCGGAAGACCTCGACGGAGCGTTCCAGGGCCTCGATCTCCTCCGACCCGATGGGGGCGGCCTCGTAGCGGTCGTACCCAGCGGGGTCGGCGTGGAGGGGATCGACGGCGCGGGGGGTGGCGCCGGGGCGTGCGGGGTCGGTGTGGAGCCAGTCGTGCATGGCGTTGGTGATTACGGAGCCGGCGGCAAGCGCGGCACCCGCGCCCACCAGGCCGCGTCGGTTGAGCATGAGGTCCATTCCCGTGAATTCGGTGAGGACCGCTGCCGTACGCTCGGGCGCCCAGGGCAGCCCGTCAGGGTTGTCGGTGTTCCTGACGTCCCGCCGCTTGCCGGCGCGCCCGTGTCGTACGAACCCGAGGTCCTCGATGGTCACGACACGGCCGAGTCGCTCGGTGAACAGCGCTGCCAACACCCGGGGTACGGGATCGCGCGGGGTCTCCCCCATGTCGATCCAGCGCCGCACCCGCGAGGTGTCGGTCGCCAGCTGGGGGTGGCCCATGGCCGCCGCCTGCCGGTTCACGAGTCTCGCGAGTTCGCCCTTGGACCAGCCGGCGAGGCCGAAAAGGTCTGCCAGGCGGGTGTTGGTCTGTCCGGTCACGTCTAAGCCCCCAGGTTCTCGGCTGAGTTGACACTAACCCCCTGTCATAGGGCTGGCGACTATTCGCCAGGGTTCGCCAGGGTGCGCCCGATGTTCCGCCACCCGCGGCCGGGTGTCAGGTAGGAACGCGCCACCCCGCCCCGTCGACCGGCCCTCATTTTCCCCAGGGTGCGGATCGGTCGGGCGGGCGGGGCGACGCACGCAACTCGTCGGCGCACGAAGGGATCTGTCTCCTCCATGTACACAGCATCGTCCTCCGTGTCCGCCCCGCCCCGGCCGCTGCACCGCACCATTCCGGCCGGTTCCGGACCGTACCTCGCCCCCGCTCCGACGCAGGGAGCGGCGCGGCCGAGGCGCTGGGCGGGGAGCACCGTCCAGCCGCCCAGCGGGAGGATCGACCTGTCCGGTCCGCAGGGGGCGCAGCTGCGCATGGCCATCGCGTCCGTCCACCGGATCTGCCCGGAGTTCAACCCGGTTCAGGTGCTGCGGCGCAGCGGCCGTTCCGTGCTGATCGTCGGGACGACGGGAAGGACCACGGCGGTCGCCAAGTGTTTACTGGACCACTCCCCCGCGTGGGTCGAGCGGTTCCGTCACGAAATAGGGGCGTACCGCGCGTTCGTCCGGCACCGTCCCCCGGTGCGCGCGCCGCGGCTGATCGCCGCGGACCCGGAGAACTGCACGCTGGTCATCGAGCGGATGCCGGGGCGGGCGGCGGCGCTGAGCCGTCATCCGGTCGAGGCTCCGCCGCGCGCGGACGTGCGGGCCGCGCTCGGCGCGATCGCCCGGCTGAACGCCTGGCGGCCGCCGGCCGGGACGTTCGACGCGCCGCTCGACTACGGGGCGCGGATCGCCCGCTATCACGAGCTCGGGCTGTTCACCGACCGGGACCGGGACGATCTGCAGAAGCTGCTGCACGGCCTCGCGCAGGCGGGGGGCCGGCAGGGCATGGGACAGTTCTGCCACGGTGACGCCCTGTTGTCCAACATGCTGCTGTCTCCGGCCGGTCCGGTGCTCGTCGACTGGGAGCATGCCGGCTGGTACCTGCCGGGCTACGACCTGGCGACGCTGTGGGCGGTGCTGGGTGACGCTCCGCTGGCGCGGCGCCAGATCAGTCAGCTGGCGCAGCAGGCGGGGACGGCCTCCCGGGACGCGTTCCTGGTGAACCTGATGATCGTGCTGACCCGGGAGATCCGTACGTACGAGACGGCGGTGCAGCGGACGATCAAGGAGGCGCCGCCGGCCGGTTCGGTCCCGGTGCCCGCCGGGGCGGTCTCGCCCGGCGAGGAGCAGCGGCTGCTGCTGCGGCGGCTGCACGACGACTGCGCCATGGCACGGCGGGCCGTGCGCGCGGCGGTCGGGACGCGCTGAACGGTTCCGACACGGGACGGGGGTGGGCGCCGCGCGCCCGGTGCCGACACACCGGGAGCGCGGCGCTCTTCGTCGTTCCCCGGTGTTCCCCGGTGTTCCCCGGTCCTTCTTCGATGCTCTTCCTTGCTCTGCGTGGCTCATCGGGGACTTCGTTCCGCTCCGAGAGGAACACCCCCACTGGTCCACTCCACTGACGCGCCGCAGGCGGGCGCGCCGCCCGCGCGAAACCGCTCTCCGGCCGCTCTGACGTGGGAAATCGCCCGGCGCCACGGGTGATTGACGGATGGTCCGTGAGCCGCTACCCCTGGACGGGTTCGGTTCCGCACGCCCCCGCTCCCCCCATCCGCGCCTGGAGGCTGCCTTGCTCCGTTCCACGTCCCTCGGACGGGCCGCGCCCGCCCTGCTGATCCTTCCCCTGCTGTCCGGAGCGCCGTCCGCCACGGCCGAGGGGCCCGAGGCGGGCTCGCTCCAGGCGCAGTTCGCGGCGGCGGCCGAGCGGCACGGTGTCCCGCCGAGCGTGCTGCTCGCCGTGTCGTACCTCCAGTCGCGCTGGGACACCCACGGCGGCGCGCCGAGCGTGACGGGCGGCTACGGCCCGATGCACCTGACGGACGCGGTGACCGCGCTCGCCGAGGCGCCGCACCACTCGGAGGGCGAGGAGGACGCGCGCGGCGACGAGGCGCGCCCTCCGCGCGTGGGGGCCGAGGCGCCGCCGCCCTCGGCGGGTGCGCTGCCGGCGCGGCTGCGGACGCTGGAGCGGGCGGCGGCGCTGTCGGGCCGCTCGGCCGAGGAGCTGCGGACCGGTACGGCGGCGAACATCGACGGCGGTGCGGCGCTGCTCGCCGCCGCGCAGCGCGAGGCGGGGCTGCCGGCGAGCGCGGATCCGGCCGACTGGTACGGGGCGGTGGCGCGCTACTCGGGCGCCGAGGACAGCGGCACGGCGGCGGTGTACGCGGACGAGGTGTTCGACGTGATCCGGGACGGCGAGTCGCGGCGGACGGACAGCGGGCAGCTGGTGACGCTGCCGGCCGATCCGGACGTGGCGCCGGACACGGGTCAGCTGGCCGCGCTGGGGCTTCGGGCGCCGGCGAAGGGACCGGTGGAGTGCCCGCCGGAGGTGGCGTGCGAGTGGATCCCGGCGCCGTACGAGGAGTTCGGGGACGGCGACTACGGCAACCACGACAAGGCGGACCGGCCGCTGTCGCAGTCGGTCGACTACATCGTGATCCACGACACCGAGGCGAGCTGGGACACCACGCTGAAGCTGGTGCAGGACCCGGCGTACGTGTCGTGGCAGTACTCGCTACGGTCCTCGGACGGGCACATCGCGCAGCACGTGCCGCTGAAGGACGTGGGCTGGCACGCGGGCAACTGGTTCGTGAACGCCAAGTCGGTGGGGCTGGAGCACGAGGGTTTCCTGACGTCGCCGGACTCCTGGTACACAGAAGCGATGTACCGGACGTCGGCGCGCCTGGTGCGCTATCTGGCGAAACGGTACGGCATCCCGCTGGACCGGCAGCACGTGCTGGGCCACGACAACGTGCCGGGGACGGTCGCCTCGACCATCAAGGGCATGCACACGGACCCGGGCCCGTACTGGGACTGGGCGCACTACTTCCGGCTGCTGGGCCGGCCGATCACGCCGAGCGCGGGTCCGGACGCCGGGGTGGTGACCATCCGTCCGGACTACGACGCGCACCGGCCGGTGTACACCGGGTGCGCGAAGGCCGGGGAGGCGTGCGCGCCGCACGGGAGCGGTGCGGTGCGCCTGCACACCGCACCGAGCGCCGACGCGCCGCTGGTGAAGGACATCGGTCTGCGGCCGGGTGGGCAGGATTCGACCACCGGGGTCAACGACACGGGCGCGCGCGCCTCGACGGGCCAGAGCTACGCGGTGGCGGAGCGGCGGGGCGACTGGACGGCGATCTGGTACCTCGGGCAGAAGGCGTGGTTCCACAACCCGAAGGAGGAGCCGACGGCGGTGAACGCGCGCGGGCTCGTGCTGACCCCGCGGGAGGGCCTGGCATCCGTGCCGGTGTACGGGCGGGCGTATCCGGAGGCGGCGGCCTATCCGGCGGGGATCCCGGTGCAGTCGGTGTCGCCGCTGCCGTACCGGCTGCTCGCCGGTCAGCGGTACGTGGTGGGTGACCGCACCCCGGGCGAGTACTACTTCGCGCCGGTGTTCGACCCTTCGGGTCACCGGGTCGTCCGCGGCCAGGAGGAGTACTACGAGATCCAGTTCGGCCATCGGGTCGCCTTTGTGAAGGTCGCTGACGTGCGGGTTTCCCAGGACTGAGGGAGGGGCGGCCGAAATCCGCCCTTCCGTGACGAGGCGCCGGCGGACCACCTTCCGACCGGCACCTCGGCTCGCTCATATGACTATTGCGGTGTTCGCGTGCGCGCGGGGGTCGAGGGGTAATGCTCGGCCGGACGACTGCACGCGCTCACCGAAAGGCCTCCCTGGCATGGCTCAGCCCTTCGTTCTGCCGGATTTCTACGTCCCGTATCCGGCGCGGCTCAATCCCCATGTGGAGGCGGCCCGCACGCACACGCGGGACTGGGCACGGGAGATGGGCATGCTGGAGGGTTCCGGCATCTGGGAGGAGGAGGACCTCCAGTCCCACGACTACGCGCTGCTCTGCTCCTACACGCATCCGGACTGCGACGAGGAGGCCCTGTCCCTCGTCACCGACTGGTACACGTGGGTGTTCTTCTTCGACGACCACTTCCTGGAGGTCTTCAAGCGCACCCAGGACCGGGCCGGCGGCAAGGCGTACCTCGACCGGCTGCCGCTCTTCATGCCGGCCGACCCGGCGGCGGGCATGCCGGAGCCGACCAATCCGGTCGAGGCGGGGCTCGCGGACCTGTGGCGACGGACGGTTCCGTCGATGTCGGAGGCCTGGCGGGTGCGCTTCGCCGAGGCGACGGAGCACCTGCTGTACGAGTCGCTGTGGGAGCTCGACAACATCAACGAGGGCCGGATCGCCAACCCGGTCGAGTACATCGAGATGCGCCGCAAGGTGGGCGGCGCGCCCTGGTCGGCGGGGCTCGTCGAATACGCGGCGGGCGCCGAGGTGCCCGAGCGGGTCGCGTACACGCGGCCGTTGCGCGTGCTGCGGGACGCGTTCTCCGACGCGGTCCATCTGCGCAACGACCTCTTCTCGTACCAGCGCGAGGTCGAGGACGAGGGCGAGAACAGCAACGGCGTCCTCGTCCTGGAGAAGTTCCTCGGCTGTACGACGCAGGAGGCGGCCGACGCCGTCAACGACCTGCTGACCTCGCGGCTCCAGCAGTTCGAGAACACCGCGCTGACCGAAGTACCCGCGCTGTGCGTGGAGCACGGGCTCGGCCCGGAGGAGGTCGCGGCCGTCGCCGCCTACACCAAGGGCCTGCAGGACTGGCAGTCCGGCGGCCACGAGTGGCACCTGCGCTCCAGCCGGTACATGAACGACGGTCTGGTGGACGGCCCTTCGTGGAGGCACGGGGTGATCGGCACCTCCGCCCTGGACATCCGGAACCTGTTCGGACGGCCCGCGGCGAGCCGGCTGCGCTCGCTCACCCACGTACCCCACCAGAGGGTGGGACCTTCGCTGCTCCCGGAGTTCGACCTGCCGTACCCGCTGTCGCTCAGCCCGCACCACGAGGAGGTCAGGCGGCTCTCCCTGGACTGGGCGCAGGAGATGGGGCTCCTGGAGGACATCTGGGACCGTCCGATGGCGGAGGGTTTCGACCTGGCGCTGTGCTCGGCGGGGCTCGACCCGGACGCCACCCTGGAGGAACTGGTGCTCAGCGCCGAGTGGCTGACCTGGGGCACCTACGGGGACGACTACTACCCGCTGGTCTTCGGACGGTCGCGCAACCTGCCGGGCGCCAGGGAGCAGACGGAGCGGTTCAAGTCCTGTATGCCGCTGGAGGATCCGGCCGCCGGGGCGGGGCTCGCGGTGAACCCGATGGAGCGCTCCCTCGCCGATCTGTGGGCCCGCACGGCCGGTCCGATGGCCCCCGAGGCGCGCGCCCAGCTGCGGGCCGCGGTCGACGCCATGCTGGACAGCTGGCTGTGGGAGCTGCACAACCAGGCGCAGCACCGGGTGCCCGACCCGGTCGACTACATCGAGATGCGCCGGACCACCTTCGGTTCCGAGCTGACCATGCTGATGTGCCGGCTGCGGCACGCGGAGGCGCTGCCGCCCGAGCTCTACCGCACGGGCACCGTACGGGCCCTGGAGGGCTCCGTGATGGACTACGCGACCCTGCTCAACGACCTCTTCTCGTACCAGAAGGAGGTCGAGGTCGAGGGCGAGGTGCACAACGGCGTGCTGGTGCTGCAGAAGTTCTTCGACTGCGACTACCCGACGGCGGTGGCGATGGTCGACGACCTGATGCGGGGCCGGCTGCGCCAGTACGAGCACGTGAAGCGGAATGAAGTGCCGGTGCTGCTGGGGGACTTGGGGCTCGACGCGGCGGGCCGGGCCGCCTTCGCCACGTATCTGCGGGAGTTGGAGGACTGGCTCGCGGGGATCCTCAACTGGCACCGGGGCGTGCGGCGTTACCGGGCCGAGGACGTCCACACGGGCGCGGGGACGTCCTTGGCGCGGCGGGGGCCGACGGGCCTCGGGACGTCGGCGGCGCGGCTGGCGGCGGCGTACGGCTCGCTCGTGCCGTGACCTCGGGCCCGTGACACGCGGAGGCCGCCCCGTCGGGACGGGGCGGCCTCGCTGTCGTGCGTCGTATGTCGTGTGTCGTGTGCGGGGAGATGCCTTCGGGCGGCTGTCAGGGGCGCAGTCCGCGGAGCTGGTCGAGCTCGCGGCGGTCGCGCTTGGTGGGGCGGCCCGCGCCACGGTCGCGGACACCGGCCACGGCGACCTCCTCGCGCGGCGGCGGGGGCGGGCTGTTGTCCACGTACGCCTCGGCGGCGACGGACGGGCCGACCCGCTTGGTGAGCAGCTGCCGCACCTCGACGATCCGCTGCCGGCCGCCGTGGAAGACACGGACCTCGTCGCCCGGCTTCACGGGCTGTGCGGGCTTGGCCCGCTCCCCGTTGACCTTGACGTGCCCGGCCCGGCAGGCCGCGGCGGCCTGGGAACGGGTCTTGGTGAGCCGGACGGCCCAGATCCAGCTGTCGACGCGCGCGCTCATCGGCCCCCGCCTCCCGGTCAGCCCTGCTGGAACAGCTCGGCGGGCAGCGGCTTGAGCAGCGCGTACAGGTCGTCGGTGATGGGCCGGTCCCAACTGGCGATGGTGACCAGGACGTTGTCGCTGCGGTCGAACTGCACGCAGGAGATCCGGCTCTCGGAGAGTTTGAGGCGGCGCACGATGAGCAGGTTGTCGCCCTGCATCACGGGCACGTCCTCCTTGTCGACGACCTCGACCGGCTCGTCGTTCTCCAGGGCGGCGAGCAGCTGCGCCACCTCGAAGGGGACCTGGCCCTCGGCGAGCTCGCGGGCCGGGGAGCCCTCCGGCAGGTTGCCGATGATCATCGCGGGTCCGCGGCCGCCGAACAGGTCGTAGCGGAGGAACACGCCCTGGCAGCTGCCGTCGGGGGCCGGGAGCAGGCCGGCGCCGAGATTGCCGGGCCAGTCCCCGGGGTCCATGGCCAGGACGTCGAAGTCCGGGCCCGCGGGTGTGGCGGCGCTGCGGCGGCGGAGGAAGGACATACGGCCATGGTACGTGCCCGGGTGCGGGATGCGGCGCGCCGGGGACCCCTGAGGCACGGGGGGGGGTGAGCCGGTCGGCGCGCGGCCGGTACCGGTCGGTGCCGGGCGGTGCGCGGTCGGTGCCTGGGCCGGGCCGGGCCGGTCGGTCGGTGCGGGGCTTGCGGCAGACGGCTGATGGCTGACGGCGGGCGGCTGACGGCGGGCGGGTCCTCCGCCCAGGGGGCGGGCCGGAGCGTACGGGGGCGCGGCGCGGCGCCGAGGGCCGCGAGGGAGCGGGCCGGCTCGTACGCGGCGGGCGGCTGCTCCGGTCGGTCGACGGACCGCTCCGGGAGCCTGCTCGGGTCGGCGCCGCCGGAGGCGGTGACGGGGAGCGCCTGGCCGATCGCGGAGGGCGCACCGTACCGGCGGCCCGGCGAGGGCGGGCGCGGGCCCGGTCGGATGTCTCGCGGGCTTCGGTGACGGCCGGAGGGGCTGCCGGGGGCACCGGGCGAGGTGGGGCGGGGCGCGCGGGTCCAGGCGGCGACCGGCGGCGCCCTCCTCCGTGTGGCCACCGGTGAGCGGCACCGCGATCACGACACCGACGGCGTACCCCGGGGCGGGGGCGCGGGGGCCGGGGTGCCCGCCGGGGCGGTCGGCGCGGGGGACGGCGTCCCGGTCGGCGAGCCGGGCGAGGCGGTCTGGGGACCGCTCCCCTGCCCGAGGCCATGGGGGAGGGCCGGCGCGTCGGGTTCGTCGGCGCGGAGGTGGTGGGCGGCTGTGGCCGATTCGGTGAGCAGGGACGCGTAGCCGAGTTCGAAGAGGACGGCGGCGCGTTCGTCGCGGTCGGGGGGTTCGCGCAGAGCACGGGCAAGGTAGCGGCGGGCGGTGTCGGGTGCCCCGGCCCGCAGGGTCTCCCGCGCGGCGGCACGCAGGTGCCGGACGACCCAGGGGTCGGCGTCCGGGTGGGTCTCCACCAGGTGCCGGGCGGCGGCCGTGGAGCCGAGGCCGGCCTCGATGACGCACCAGGCGGCCTGTCCGTGCAGGGCGACGCGGGTGGCGGCGGGGATGGCGTCGTAGACGGCGGTGGCGATGAGGGGGTGGACGAAGGTGAGGGTGAGGTTGTCGGTCGCGGCGGTGCCGGTCTCGTCCTCCTCGCTCCCGGCCTCGTCACCCCGGCCCTCGGTGAGGACGCCGGCGCCGCGCAGCAGTGCCGCGCCACGGGCGACTTCCTCGTCGCCGAGTCCGGCGACGGCGCCGGCGAGCCGCGGGGAGATCCCGGTGCCGAGGACGGCGCAGGCCCAGGCGAGGCGGACGGTGGCGGTGCCGAGCCGTTCGATCCGGGTGATGAGGCCGCTGCCCTTGACGGCGGTGGCGAGGTCGGCAGTGGGGTCGAGACCCCGGTCGCGGATACGGGCGGCGAGCTGGACGGCCTCGAAGGGGTTGCCGGCGGTGACGGCCCCGTACGCGCGGCAGAAGGCGTCGTCGGCGTGGACGCCGATCCGGTCGCGGACGAGTCGGGCGATGGCGGCGGGACTGAGCGGTTCCAGGGTCAGGGGCGGCCGGCCGGACCGCGCTCCCCTGAACTCGACCAGGGCGGCCGGGAGTTCGTCGGGTCGATAGGCGACGACCAGCAGGACGGGGAGTTCTTCGGCGCGGGGCGAGAGGGCGGAGAGCCAGTCGAGCGACTCCGGGTCGGCGCGGTGGGCGTCGTCGAGCACGACCACGACCGGGGCGCGTCCCGCGACGAGGTGGGTGAGGATCTGGTCGAGCCCGTCGCGCAGGTCCCGCGGGTCGGGCGGTCCGCCCTCGGCGGCGGCGCACAGGCCGAGTACGGGGCCGACGACGTCGTACCGGTCGCCGAGGTGTGTGCGCAGTTCGGTGCGGGAGGCGGTGGAGAGGTGCGGCCGGAGGAGTTGCCGGGCCACGTGGAAGGCGCCCTGTCGCTCCTGGTCGCCGCCGCGCGCCGACAGCACGGTGCAGCCCCTGGCCGCGGCGCGCCGGCGGATCTCGGCGAGGAGGGTGGTCTTCCCGAGCCCGGCGGGCGCGGCGACGGCGAGCACTCCCCCGCGACGGGGGGCGGGCGCGGCTCGCTCGCGACGGGCGGCGGCGACCACCGGACGTGGGGCGGTCTCGCCCACTCCGCGCACCACGCGCAGGGCCGGCGCCCCGGGCGCGCGCGGAGGTCGGACGGGACGCGCGTCGGTGGCGGCGGGAGCGTCGGCCCGGTCCCGGCCGTGCGCCGCCACCGCGTCCTCTCCGCCGCCCTCTCCGCCGCTCCCTCCGCCGCTCTCTCCATGGCCCTCTGCGTCGCCCGAGCCGGACGCCGCCTCCGGGCCGGCACCGAGGCCCCTCCCCTGGCCTGTCAGTCGGTCGCCGAGCGCCACCAGCCGGGCCCCGTACGCGCCCCCGACGGTGTCACCGTCCCCGCCACGGCCCGGGCCGCGCGCGCCGTTCGCGGCGGTGCGCTCCGGCGTCGGCTCGCCGCCGGCCTCCGCCGGGCCCGGGTCGCGCGCGCCGTCCGTGGCCGTGCGCCCCCGGGTCGGCTCGCCGCCGGCCTCCGCCGGCCCCGGGTCGGCGCCCCGGCCCGTCAGGAGGTCCAGGGCCTCCTCGGCCGCCGCGAGTTCGGCCTCGCGCTCGAAGAGACGGAAGCCCTGGCCGGCCGGTCCGCCGACGTGTGCTGCCATGGTCCACCCCACCCCCCACACGAGGGGCGCACGCCCGGCGCACACGGGGTGCGTCCGGGGCGGTCGCCCTGTGAAGTCCCAGCGTACGCCGGGGCGCGCCCTCACGGAGAGGGGTTGTGTGGGTTGTGTGAAGGGGGCTCAGGACCGCCGGGCAAGCGCTTCCAGCACGTCCAGGGCCTCATCGGCGCGGGCGTGTTCGACGAAGAGGTGGTCGTGGTGGTAGCCCGCGACCACGTTGCAGCTCAGACCGGCCTCGGCGAGCGCTCCCGCGACGGCCGCGGTCAGGCCGACGGCGTCGAGTGCCGAGTGGATCCGCAGGGTGATCCAGCCGGCCACGTAGTCGTACGCCAGCGAGGCCGCGTCGGCGTCCTCCTGGCGTACGACCATCGTCAGACCCTCGCGTTCGGCGACGGTCACGACCGGATCGAGGCCCGCCGGGGCGGGGCCCGTCACCGTGGTGAAGACATAGCGGCCCGGGTGGAGTTCCGGCCGCATCCCGGCCAGGAGCCGGGTCAGATCGCGCTCAGGGTGCATGGGCGCCACCCTAGGGTTTCGCTCCGATCTCGCCGGGGCCGCGACACCTCGGGCCCCCGGCCCCGCTCAGGTGAGGTCGAACTCGCCCTCGCGGGCGTTCGCCACGAACGCCCGCCACTCCGCCGGGCCGAAGACGACCGACGGCGCTCCGGGCCTGCGCCCGTTGCGCATCGCGACGAAGCCCTCGACGAAGGCGATCTGGACGTCCCCCACCCCCTGGCTGCCGGGGCGCCAGTCGGCGCCCGCCAGGTCGAGGTCCGGCAGGTCCTGCCCCGGCCGGGCCTGCTGGGGCATGGTGCTGTCCGCCACGTCCGTTCTCCCCTCACGTCGTGCGCGTCACGCTGCGCTGTCCGTCCGGGCCTCAGCGTAGCGACCGGTCCGCGGCACGGACAGACCTCAGCCGGTGGGCGGCCGGTCTCCGACCAGCCACATGGAGAAGAACTGCGCGCCGCCTCCGTACGCGTGTCCGAGCGCCGTGCGCGCCCCCTCCACCTGGTGTTCGCCGGCCTGCCCGCGCACCTGGAGCGCCGCCTCCGCGAAGCGGATCATGCCGGAGGCGCCGATGGGGTTGGTGGACAGCACCCCGCCGGAGGGATTCACGGGCAGGTCGCCGCCGAGCTCGGTGACCCCCGCCTCGGTGAGCTTCCAGCCCTCGCCCTCGTCCGCGAAGCCGAGGTTCTCCAGCCACATCGGCTCGTACCAGGAGAACGGCACGTACATCTCGACCGCGTCGATCTGGCGGCGCGGGTCGGTGATCCCGGCCTGCCGGTAGACGTCGGCGGCGCAGTCGCGACCGGCCCTCGGGGAGACGAAGTCCTTGCCGGCGAAGAGGGTGGGTTCGCTGCGCATCGCGCCGCCGAGCATCCAGGCGGGCGGGCGGGGCGAACGGGCCGCGCCCGCCCGGTCGGTGAGGACCATGGCGCAGGCGCCGTCGGAGGACGGGCAGGTCTCGGAGTAGCGGATCGGGTCCCAGAGCATCGGGGACGCCTGCACCTTCTCCAGGGTGATGTCGTGCTCGTGGAGGTGGGCGTAGGGGTTCTTCAGCGCGTTGCGGCGGTCCTTGTACGCGACGAGGGAACCGATCGTGTCGGGGGCGCCGGTGCGCCGCATGTACGCGCGCACGTGCGGGGCGAAGAAGCCGCCGGCGCCGGCGAGCAGGGGCTGCTGGAACGGCACGGGCAGCGACAGGCCCCACATGGCGTTGGACTCGGACTGCTTCTCGAAGGCGAGGGTGAGGACGGTGCCGTGGACGCGGGCGGCCACCAGGTCGGCGGCCACCAGCGCCGTGGACCCGCCGACCGAGCCGGCGGTGTGGACGCGGAGCATCGGCTTGCCGACGGCGCCGAGGGCGTCGGCGAGGTAGAGCTCCGGCATCATCACGCCCTCGAAGAAGTCGGGGGCCTTGCCGATGACGACGGCGTCGATGTCCGCCCACGTCAGCTCGGCGTCCGCCAGGGCGCGCAGGGCGGCCTCGCGGACGAGGCCGGCGAGCGAGACGTCCCGGCGGGCGGCGACGTGCTTGGTCTGGCCGATGCCGACGACGGCCACGGGCTCCTTGTGCGTTGCTCGGCTCATCGCGGGTCCCCTTCCAGGACGGCGACCAGGTTCTGCTGGAGGCAGGGCCCGGAGGTGGCGTGGGCGAGGGCGCGCTCGGAGGCGCCGCGGTGGATGCGGGCGGCGGCCTCGCCGAGGCGGACGAGGCCCGCGGCCATCATCGGGTTGGCGGCGAGCGCGCCGCCGGAGGGGTTGACGCGGACGTGGTCGCCGAGGCCGAGCGCCCTGCGCAGCACGACCTCCTGGGCGGTGAAGGGCGCGTGGAGTTCGGCGGTGTCGACGGGCCGGCCGGCGGACGCGTCGAAGGCTCCGGCCCGCTCGGCGGCGAGGCGGGTGGAGGGCGAGTCGGTGAGGTCGCGCACGCCGAGGGAGTGGGCCTCCGTGCGATGGTCCATGCCGGTGATCCAGGCGGGCCTGGCGCACAGTGCGCGGGCCCGGTCGCCCGCGGCGAGGATCACGGCGGCGGCGCCGTCGCCGATCGGCGGGCAGTCGCCGGTGCGTAGCGGGGCCACCACGTAGTCGCCCTGGGGGCGGGCGCCGGGCAGCTGGGCGTGCGGGTTGGCGGCGGCGTCCTGGCGGCTGCGGGCGGCGATCGCCGCGAGCGCGGGCTCGTCGGTGTGGCCCGCGTCGATCAGGGCCCGCGCCTGGAGCGCGGCGAGGGCGACGGAGTCGGGCCACAGGGGTGCCAGGTAGTAGGGGTCGAGCTGGCGGGTGAGGACGTCGCGTACGGAGCCGGGCGAGGACTTCCCGTACGCGTAGACGAGCGCCGTGTCGGCCTGGCCGGTCAGGAGCTTCACCCATGCCTCGTACAGCGCCCAGGCGCCGTCCGTCTCCACGTGCGACTCGGAGATGGGCGGCCAGGCGCCGACGCCGTCGAGGGCCATGGTGAAGGAGAAGGGCCGTCCGGCGAGGTAGTCGGAGGATCCCGAGCAGGTGAAGCCGATGTCGGAGGTGGTCAGGCCCGTCCGGCGCAGCACCTCGTGGAGGACCGGCATCAGCATCTCGACCTCGGAGAGCTCGTCGGTGCGCCGGGTGTGGTCGGTCTGGGCGAAGGCGACGATGGCGACGTCCCGGCGGGCGGAGGCGGTCACAGGAGCTCCTTGTACGTGTCGTAGTCGGCGTCCGGCTCTCCGCTGGGGCGGTAGTGGTCGGGGTAGCGCCCGTCCTCGCTCCATACGGGTTCGACCCGCAGGCCCATCCGCACCTGGTCGTGGGGGATGCCGGCGATCCGGCCGTGGAGGGCGAGCGCGGCGCCGTCGAGGGCGATGTGGGCGTAGACGTAGGGGACTTCGATGTCGAGGTTCTTCGCCTTGATGTTGACGACGCAGAAGGTGGTGACGGTGCCGCGGGGCCCGACCTCGACCTGCTCGGTGGTGGCGACGCCGCAGGTGGGGCAGGCGCCGCGGGGCGGGACGTAGACCTTGGCGCAGGAGGGGCAGCGTTCGCCGACGGTGCGGCGTTGGGCGAGGGCGTGGAGGTAGGCGGTCTGGGCGCGGCCGGGGCTGTAGGTGTAGTCGAGGCGGGCGGGGGCGACGATGCCGGTGACGGGGGCGGCGAACCGGCCGTCGTGGGGGCGGGGCGGGCGGCCCGTTTGCTGGTCACTGTCGTACGGCTCGCTCTTATGCGGCTCGCTGTCGTACGGCTCGAAGCAGGCGATGTCCGTGATGGCACCCTGCCGTTCGGCGGCCCAGCGGACCCGCACCCGCATCCCGGTGCGTACGGCCTCGGGTCCGGGTGCGTCGAGGGCGTGCAGCAGGGCGGTGTCGGCGCCGTCGAGGCGGACGAGGACCCAGGCGAAGGGGGTCGGGAGGGGCTGGCCGGGACGGGGTTCGGGATTCCAGGCCCAGGTGGTGACGGTGCCGGTCGGGTCGACCTCGACGAGTTCGCGGAGCTCGGCGGCGGTCTCGGGGTCGTACTCGACGGGCGGGACGAGCACCCGCCCGGCCTCGGTGCGGACCCCGAGGACGGTGCGTTCGCGCAGGCCGGTGAGGAAGGCGGACTGGACGGGGCCGAGGGAGCGGGTGAAGGGGAACTCGACGACGAGGGGGGCGCGGAGGGTTTCCGGGGCGGCGGTCATGGGGGCTCCAGGGGTGGGAGGTTACGGGCGGGCGCCAGCGGGGGCCGGGAGGCGGGGCCCCGGGCCGGCGGGCAGGCCAGCGGGCGGGCGGGCAGCCAAGCTTGGCGGGTAGCCAGGCCGGCGGGCAGCCAGGCCGGCGGGCGGGCCCAGGGCCCCGGCCAGGGCCCCGGCCCGGGGCAGCGGAGTCGGGTCACTCCCGGCGGTACACCGGCGGGCGTTTCTCCGCGAAGGCCCTCGCGCCCTCCTGCGCGTCCGCCGTGGCGAAGATCGGCCAGCCGCGCTTCAGCTCGGCCGCCAGGCCCTCCTCCTCGGTCATCTCGGCCGTCTCGTAGACGGAGGCCTTGACGGCCTCCACGGCGAGCGGGCCGCAGGCGTTGACCCGGTCGGCGATCTCCAGGGCGGTGTCGAGCGCCGTGCCGGCCGGGACGACACGGCCCACGAGGCCGATGCGGGCGGCTTCGTCGGCCGTGTACGGGCGGCCGGTGAGGAGCATTTCGAGGGCGTGGGTCCGGGCGATCTGGCGGGGCAGGCGGACCGTGGAGCCGCCGATCGGAAAGAGACCGCGGCGGACCTCGAAGAGGCCGAAGGTGGCGGTGTCGCCGGCGACACGGATGTCGGTGCCCTGGAGGATCTCGGTGCCGCCCGCGACGCAGGGGCCCTCGACGGCGGCGATGACGGGTTTGCGGGGGCGGTGGTGGCGCAGCATCGCCTTCCAGTGCAGGTCGGGGTCGGCGGTCATGCGGTCCCGGTAGCGCTCCCCCTCCATGCCCTTGCCGGCCAGCGCCTTGAGGTCCATGCCCGCGCAGAAGGCCCCGCCGGCGCCGGTGAGGACGACCGAGCGGACGGTGTCGTCGGCGTCGGCGGCGAGCCAGCCGTCGTACAGGCCGACGAGCATCGGCAGCGAGAGCGCGTTCCTGGCCTCGGGCCGGTTCAGGGTGAGGACGAGCGTGGCGCCTTCGCGCCGCACGTCGAGGTGCTCGGTGCTGCCGCCCATGGGCGTCTCCCTCTTCGGTGCCGTCTCCATTTCTGGAACAGGTTGCAGGAGTGGGGAGTTCACTTCAATAGTTTTCTGACACTCAGTCAGATTCTTCTGCGCGTCCCCTTCCCCCCTCCGCCCGTCGGCGCTCTAATGACCGCGCCAGTGACCGACGTCCCGGTCCGGGGCGGGATCAGGAGGAACGGTGGAGTACAACCTTGCCGACCTGTTCGAATCGGTCGTCGACGTGGTCCCCGACCGCGAGGCGCTGGTCTACGTCGACCACCCCGGCACCGGCGCCGAGCGCCGCCTCACCTACGCCGGACTGGACGCCGCGGCCAACCGGCTCGCCCACCACCTCGTCGACGCGGGACTGCGGCCCGGCGAGCACCTCGGCCTGCACCTGTACAACGGCGTCGAGTACCTGCAGACCGTGCTGGCCTGCCTCAAGGCCCGGCTCGTACCGGTGAACGTCAACTACCGTTACGTGGCGGAGGAGCTGGTCTACCTCTACCGGGACGCCGACCTGGCGGCGCTGGTCTTCGACGCGGAGTTCACGGACCGGGTGGCGGCGGCGGTGCCTCGGACGGAGAAGCTGCGGCACCTCGTGCGGGTGGGGACCCCCCGCGGGGACGCCTCGGCGCTCGACTGCGTGGACTTCGCGGCGGCGGAGGCGGCCGGTTCGCCCGGACGCGGTTTCGGTCCGCGGTCGGGCGACGACCTCTTCATCATCTACACCGGCGGCACCACGGGCATGCCCAAGGGCGTGATGTGGCGCCAGGAGGACCTGTTCTTCGCCGGACTGTTCGGCGGCGACCCGAGCGGGGAACCGGTCAAGCGCCCCGAGGAGCTGGCCGAACGCGTGGCGGCGGGCGGGGCGGGGATCACCTTCTTCCCCACTCCTCCGCTGATGCACGGCACGTCCACGCTCACCTCGTTCATCGCCTTCGACTACGGGCAGCGGGTGGTGATCCACCGCAAGTACGTGCCCGAGGAGGTGCTGCGCACCATCGAGAAGGAGAAGGTGTCCAGCGTCTCGCTGGTGGGCGACGCGATGCTGCGGCCGCTGGTCGACGCCCTTCAGGGACCGCTCAAGGGCACCGACCTGTCCTCGCTGTTCAGCCTGTCCTCCTCCGGGGCGATCATGTCGGACACCGTGCGCGACCAGTTCCGGGCGCTCGCGCCCCACGTGCTGCTGCTCGACAACTTCGGCTCCTCCGAGTCCGGTTCCAACGGCCGGGCGACCGCCGACGCGGGGCCCGGGAAGGGCTTCCGGCTGCACGTCAACGAGCGTACGAAGGTGGTCGACCCGGCCACCCGCGAACCCGTCGCGGTCGGCGAGATCGGCCGGCTCGCCCAGCGCGGCCACGTCCCCCTCGGCTACTACAACGACCCGGCGAAGACCGCCGAGACCTTCTTCCGGAAGGGTGACGAGCGCTGGGTGCTCCTCGGCGACATGGCGACCGTCGACGAGGAGGGCATCGTCACGGTCCTCGGCCGCGGCTCGCAGTGCATCAACACCGGGGGCGAGAAGGTCTATCCGGAGGAGGTCGAGCAGGCCCTCAAGTCCCATCCGGACGTGTACGACGCCCTGGTGGCCGGAGTGCCGGACCCCACGTGGGGCAACCACGTGGCCGCCGTGGTCCAGCTGCGCGCCGGATCCCCGCCCCTGGACCTGGCGGCGCTCCAGTCCCACTGCCGCACCCGGCTCGCCGGCTACAAGGTGCCGCGCCGGCTCGTCCTGACCGACCGCATCCAGCGCTCCCCCAGCGGCAAGGCGGACTACCGCTGGGCCCGCTCGGTGGCGGCGGAGGCGGCCGCCGCGACGGGTTCCCGAGCCGCCCCGGACTCATGCGCGGCCACGGACTCCTGAGCGGCCACGGGTTTCCGAGCCGCCGCGGACTCCTGAGCGGTCACGGGTTTCCGAGCCGCCACGCACTCCCGGAGCCGGATCGCATCGCTAGACCCCGAACTCCCGCAGCGCCGCGAGGAACTCGGCGGGCCGGGTCTCGTGGACCAGGTGGCCCGTGTCGATCGTGACGAGCCGGGCGTCCGGAAGGCGTCCGGCCATCCAGGCGAGGTGCTCCTGCGGCAGGTGGCTGGTCGCGCCGCCGCCGACGAGCAGGGTGGGTGCGGTGATCGCGGGCAGGTCGTCGCGCCAGGCCGGGTCGGGCTCGTTCAGCTGGGCGTCGGTCGCGGCGATCACCGCCCAGTCGAAGGCGAGCGGCCCGTCCGGAGGCTCTGCAGGGCCGCGCGGCGGGTCCAGCGGGAAGAACACCGGGGCGTCCTCCAGGACCAGCCGGCCGATCAGTGCCGGCTGGCGCTGGGCGAGCAGATACGCGGCCGCCCCGCCCATCGAGTGGGCGACGACCGTGGCACCGGTCAGGCCGAGGGCCTTCAGGAAGCCGCCGATCTCGTCGCGGAAGTCGTCGAAGCCGTAGCCGCCCGGCCGGTCGCTCAGCCCGTGGCCGCGCAGGTCGGGCGCGTACACCCGGCGGTCGGCCGACAGCTCCGCCGCGATCACGCTCCAGTCGGTGCCGTCGCCGCCCCGGCCGTGCACGAGCACCACCGGCGGGGCGTCCTCCGGGCCGGTGACCCGGTAGGCGAGGCGGACCCCGCCGACGGTGACGGTACGGACGTCCGGGTCCAGGAAGGCGGCGACCGGGCGCACGAACGCCCCCGGGTCGTCGACCCACGGGAAGTGCCCGGCGGCCGGCTGGACGACGAGTTCGGCGTGCGGGAAGCAGGCGGCGATCTCGGCGGCCTTCGCGGGCGTCGGTCCGCCGTCGTACCCGCCCGCGAGGACGAGGACCGGGGCGGTCAGCTCCCGCAGCGCCCGCCGGGTGGCCTCGGGATCGAAGGCGCCCTCGCCGTAGAAGGCGCGCGCGGCGGCCCAGTTGGTCTGCTCCTGGAGACCGGCGGCGTGCGCCTGCGCGGTCTCGTCCCAGCGGCCGTACGCGAAGGGCATCGCGAGGGTCATGACCTCCGGCATCGGGGTGTCGGGGCCGGCCGCGTCCAGGGCCGCCCGCGCTTCGGCGTACCAGGGCTCGCCGGCGTGCACCTCGGCGGCCTCGTCCCACTCCTCGTCGGTGGAGCTGATGCCGACCGCCCGGCCGCCCGGGGTGACCAGGACGAGCGAGCGGACCCGCTGGGGGTGGGCCGCGGCGTACAGGAGGGCGAGGTTGCCGCCCGCGGAGTGGCCGAGGAGGTCGATCCGGTCGAGACCGAGGTGGGCACGCAACGCCTCGACGTCGGCGACCTGGCGGTCGCAGCGGTAGCTCGCGGGGTCGGCGGGGACGTCGCTGCCGCCGGTGCCGCGTGGGTCGAGCACGATCAGGGCGCGGTGGGCGGTCAGTCCTCCGAGGTCGCCGAGGTAGGAGGCGTCACGCAGGGGGCCGCCGGGCAGGACGAGCAGGGGCTCTCCCGTCCCGAGGGTCCGATAGGAGAGGCCGGTTCCGTCGTACGTCCTGAACTGAGGCATGCCGTCGATCATGGACGCGGGCGGAAGGGCGCGGCAATGGGGTTCGCCGAGAGCGCGATACGGTGGGATGTCCGCCGACGCCTTCCGCCGCCACCAGCTAAGGAACCCGTTTCACCGTGTCCGAGACCCGTCAGGCCGAGAACCTCCCGGTCGAGCTGCGCGGTGACTGCGCGAACTGCTTCGGGCTGTGCTGTGTGGCGCTGCCCTTCGCCAAGTCCCAGGACTTCGCCGTGAACAAGTCCTCCGGCCAGGCGTGCCGGAACCTCCAGGAGGACTTCCGCTGCGGCATCCACACCCGGCTGCGGGACAGCGGCTTTCCCGGCTGCACCGTGTACGACTGCTTCGGCGCGGGCCAGCAGGTCTCGCAGGTCACCTTCGGCGGCGTGTCCTGGCGGGACGCTCCGGGCAGCGCACGGCAGATGTACGAGGTGTTCCCGGTGATGCGCCAGCTGTACGAGCTGCTGCGCTACCTCACCGAGGCGCGCGCCCACGCCGCCACCCGCCCGCTGCACCGGGACCTCGACGGGGCGCTGGCCCGAGTGACGGAGCTGACCGGGGGCGAGCCTGCCGATCTGGAGCGGCTGGACGTCGGCCCGGTGCGGGCCGAGGTGAACGCGCTGCTCCTGGAAAGCAGCTCGCTGGTCCGCGCGGCGGCCGGCGGCAGGCCGAAGAGCCGGCGGGGCGCCGACCTGATCGGGGCGCGCCTGCGCGGGGCGAAGCTGCGGGGCGCCGACCTGCGCGGCGCCCTCCTGATCGCGGCCGACCTCACCGGCGCGGACCTCTCCCTGACCGACCTGATCGGCGCGGACCTCAGGGACGCCGACCTCTCGGGCGCGGACCTGACCGGCGCCCTGTTCCTCACCCAGCCCCAGCTGAACTCCGCCCGCGGCGACGCGTCCACCCGCCTGCCGGAGGGCTTCGAGCGCCCGGGGCACTGGGCCCGTTAGTCCTCAGCCTGCCGCCGCCCCGGCCTCGTACACGTACGGCGTCGTCGTCGTCAGTTCCTCGAACCCCAGCCGCGCAAGGATCGGGCGGCTGGTCGGGGCCGCGTCGACCTGGAGGTAGGGGTAGCCGCGGGCGGCGGCGAGGTGGGCGCGGTGGGTGACGAGGGCGCGGTAGAGGCCGCGGCCGCGCCAGGGTGCGACGGTGCCGCCGCCGTAGAGGCCGGCGAAGTCGGTGCCGGGCTGGAGGTCGAGGCGGGCGGCGCTGACGGGTTCGCCGTGGGCGAGGGCGACGACGGCGGCGACCGTGCCGGGGGCGGCGGCGAGCTGGTCGAGGAGGCGGCGGCCGAGGGCGGAGGAGTCGGTGCCGAAGGCCCGCTCGTGGACCTCGACCACCATCCGTACGCCGGTCTCGTCGGTGACCGGTCGTATCTCCACACCTTCGGGAAGGCCCTCGTGCACCGGCAGGGCGGTCGCCTCGGCGACCATCACGGTCTCCTCCTCCTCGGGGGTGAAGCCGGCGGCGAGGAGGCGGGCGGCGAGGTCGGCGGGGCCGTCGTGGCCGTGGAGCTTCCATTCGAAGGTGCGGCCGGCGGCCCGGAAGTGGCGGATCTGGGCGGCGATGGCCGCGTCGGCGTCGTACGGGCCGAGCCCCGACCACAGGACGCCGTTCCAGCCGTGCGCGGGCCCGGTCTGGCGGACGACGAGGCCGTCGCGTTCGACCCGGGCGCCCGGCCCGTCGGGGCGGGCGCCGATGCGGAGCTGCCGGTCGTAGCGGGTGCGCAGTGAGGTGAGGTCCATGGCCCCCACCCCAGCACCGGCCGGGGCCGTGGCGCCAGCGGATTTACCAGGTGACGGGCAGGGTCTCCGGTCCGCGGTTGACGGAGCCGGTGCGCCAGACGAGCCGCTCGGGCGGGACGGCGAGCGCGAGGCCGGGGAAGCGGGCGAGCAGGGTGGCGAGCATGACCTCGGCCTCCATGCGGGCGAGCTGGGCCCCGGCGCAGTAGTGCGCGCCGTGGCCGAAGGCGAGGTGGGGGGCCTCGTCGCGGGTGAGGTCGAGGCGGTCGGGGTCGGTGAAGACGGCGGGGTCGCGATTGGCGGCCGGGTAGAACACGTACACCGCCTCGCCCTCGCGGATGGTGACCCCGCCGACGTCGAGGTCGGCGGTGGCGACCCTGGGCATGCCGACGCCGCCCCGCTGCGGGATGTAGCGGAGCAGTTCGTCGACGGCGCGGGGCAGGCCGTCGGGGTCGGCGCGGAGCTTCGCCGTCTGGTCGGGGTGGACGAGGAGCACGTACACCATGGTGGAGACGATGTTGCGGACGGCGTCGAGGCCGTTGAGGGTGAGCATCACCGCAAGGGAGACCAGTTCGGGGGTGCTGATCTTGCCGGCGGTACGGGCGGCGGCGAGTTCGCTGATCAGGTCGTCGGCGGGGTGTGCGGCGCGGTGCCGGGCGAGGTCGGCGAAGTAGCCGGCGATGTCCTTCTTGACGGTGTCGCCGTCGGCGGCGGTGGTGTCGTGGCGCAGGAGCCGGGCGCGCCAGTCCTGGACGCGGTCGAGGTCGGCGGCGGGTACGCCGAGGAGTTCGGCGACCACGCCGGCCGACAGGGGGCCGATGAAGGTCTCGGTGAGGTCGGCGGGCGGGCCGTGGTCGAGGGTGCGCAGGGCGAGACCGTCGGCGACGCGGGCGGTGTGCGCGCGCAGGGCCCTGGTGCGGCGGCGGCCGAAGGTGGGGGCGATGAGTTTGCGCAGCCGGGTGTGGTCGGGCGGGTCGGCGCGGCCGACGCCGCCGGCCGGGGCGAGGGTGTGCGGGGTGGTGCTGGTGATCGGCCGGCCGACGGTGAGTGCCCGGCTCATGCGCGGGTCGGACGCGATCCGTTTGACGTCCTCGTAGCGGGTGACGAGCCAGGCGTGGCCCTCGCCGTGCGGCAGCCGGATGCGGGCGACCGGCTCCTCGTGGAGGAGCCGGTACGGCAGGGGGTCGAACTCCGTGGCGGGCAGCGGGACCATGGCCCAGTCGTGGACGACGGGGCCGGGCCGCTCGGGTGGGGTCATGGGGCGGGCGTCGTCTCCTGGCGGGCTCCGGCGTCGTGCCGGAGGGGGGTGATCTGTTCGATGTCGTAGCGGCGGCGGAGCCGCTCGATGGCCTCGTGGTCGACGGGGCCGCCGGAGCCGAGGATCTCCATGAGCTCCTCGAAGTACCGCTCGTGGTCGGGCGGCGGTGACGCCTGGAAGAGCATGCGGACGGGCTCGCCGGTGGGGTTGGCGAAGGCGTGCGGGCAGCCGGGCGGGACCAGCATGAGGGTGCCGGCGGTGGCCCGTACGGCCCGCTGCCCGGAGGCGGACTCCCAGGCGCGCCAGCTGTCGGGGGTGCGGACCAGCGGTTCGAAGGCGAGGACGTCGAGCTCGCCTTCGAGGACGTAGAAGAGTTCCTCGCTGTGCCCGTGGGCGTGGGCGCCGACGTCGAATCCGGGCGGGACGACGACCTCGAAGGTGGAGGCGGTACGGGTGTGCTCGCCGGTCACCTTGAAGGTGACGTGCTGGGCGGCGGTGGTCAGGGTCTTGCCGTGTCCGGGCGGCACGATGAGGCCGCCGCCCGGTCCGATGGCGGTGGCGGTCACGGGGTCGCGGGTCCTCTCACCAGGTGACGGGCAGGGTCTCGGGGCCGCGGATGAGGGCGCCGCGCTGCCAGCGGATCTCCTCCTCGGGGACGGCCAGCCTGAGGTCGGGGAAGCGGGTCCACAGGGAGTCGAGGAGGATCTCGGACTCGATGCGGGCGAGGGCGGAGCCGGGGCAGTAGTGCGGGCCGTGTCCGAAGGCGACGTGCGGGTTGTGGCCGCGGTCGAAGTCGAGCTTCTCCGGGTCGGGGAAGACGGACGGGTCGCGGTTGGCGGTGAGGTAGGAGACGTAGACGGGGTCGCCCGCGGGGATGGTGACGCCGCCGACCTCGACGTCCTCCAGGGCGATCCGGGAGAGGCCGACGGCGTTGCGGTGGGGGATGTAGCGGAGCAGTTCGTCCACGGCCCGCGGGAGGAGTGCGGGTTCGGAGCGCAGCCGGGCCAGGTGCTCGGGGTGGGTGAGCAGGGCGTAGACCATGTTGGCGCTGTTGTTGCGGACGGCGTGGGCGCCGCCGATCTGGATGAGGACGGCGAGGCCGACGGCCTCCTGCTCGTCGAGGGTGGTGTCGTCGACGGCGTCGGCGAGGACGGCGGCGAGGAACTCCTTGCCGGTGCCGTGGCTGCGTCCGATGAGTTCGGTGAAGTAGCGGGCCATCTCGGCCTTGGCCTTCTCGCTGGCCTCGCGTCCGGCGCCGGCGGAGATGATGGTGTCGGACCACTGCGCCATGAGGGGCTGGTCGCCCTCGGGGACGCCCATGAGCTCGCTGACCATGGCGAGCGGGAAGGGCCGGTTGACCAGGTCCATGAGGTCGGCGGGCGGGCCGTGTTCCTCCAGCCGGTCGAGGAGCCGGTCCATGACGTCCTGGGCGTGGTCGCGCAGGGAGCGCAGGGCGCGGGCGCTGAAGGCGCGGGCGACGACGCGGCGCATCCGGGTGTGGTCGGGCGGGTCGGCGAAGCCGACGGCCCCTTCCATGGGGATGAAGTGGGGCGCGAGCCGCGTGATGGAGCGTCCGTAGACGGCCTGGCGGCTGAAGCGGGGGTCGACGGAGACGAACTTGACGTCCTCGTAGCGGGTGACGAGCCAGGCGTGGCCCTCGCCGTGCGGGAGGCGGACGCGGGTGACGGGGTCCTCGTGGAGGAGCTTGGCGAGGAGGGGGTCGAATTCCAGGCCGGTGAGGTCGGGGACGGCCCAGAAGTGGACCTGGGGTCCGGCCGTGTCGTCGGGGGTCTCGGGGTTCGTGGTCGTGGTCATCGGGCCACCGCCGCTGAGGTGCGGAGCGCGCTGTCGGACATGACGGTCCATTCGTCCGGGGGCGGGCAGGGGAAGCCGGACGGCCTCATCGTCGTCCTCTTCCCTCCCCCGGTGCGGGTGCCGCGCCCGGGCGGGCAATGGCACCCGAAGAGAGGAGCGCGCCGTGGCGTCGTCTCGTGTCCCCTGCCGAGTCGGGAAAACCGGCGCCGCCCTCTTGCCAGGACGGGGGGCGTCCCGGTTTAACTGGGCCGCAATGGATCAACCGAATGATCGGTCGCCCGGTGGGGCGGGCGGAGGGAGCGGAGCGGCGCATGGACGACCTGCTGGACGCGGGCGAACGGCTCGGACGCGACGAGCTGGAGGCCCTCCAGCTGGAGCGGCTGCGCGCCACCCTGCGGCACGCGTACGAGAACGTGGCGTTCTACCGGCGCTCCTTCGACGCGGCGGGCGTCCGCCCGGAGGACTGCGGCGCGCTCGCCGACCTGGCCCGGTTCCCCTTCACCGCCAAGGCGGATCTGCGCGAGCACTACCCGTTCGGGATGTTCGCGGTCGACCCGTCCGAGATCCGCCGCATCCACGCCTCCAGTGGGACGACCGGGCGGCCGACCGTCGTCGGCTACACCGAGCGGGACCTCGACACCTGGGCGGACGTGGTGGCCCGCTCGCTGCGCGCGGCCGGCGTCCGTCCGGGCCACAAGGTGCACGTGGCGTACGGGTACGGGCTCTTCACCGGCGGCCTCGGCGCGCACTACGGCGCCGAGCGGCTCGGCTGCACGGTGATCCCCGCCTCCGGCGGCATGACCGCCCGGCAGGTGCGGCTGATCCAGGACTTCCGGCCCGAGGTCATCATGGTGACGCCCTCGTACATGCTCACGCTGCTCGACGAGTTCGAGCGCCAGGGCATCGACCCGCGCGGCACCTCCCTGAAGGTCGGCGTGTTCGGCGCCGAGCCGTGGACGGAGGAGATGCGCCGGGAGATCGAGGAGCGGTTCGCGCTCGACGCGGTCGACATCTACGGGCTCTCGGAGGTGATCGGGCCGGGTGTGGCGCAGGAGTGCGTGGAGACCAAGGACGGCCTCCACATCTGGGAGGACCATTTCCTTCCCGAGATCGTGGACCCGGTCACCGGCGAGGTGCTGCCGGACGGGGAGGAGGGGGAGCTGGTCTTCACGTCCCTGACCAAGGAGGCCATGCCGGTGGTGCGCTACCGCACCCGCGACCTGACCCGGCTGCTGCCCGGGACGGCACGGGTCTTCCGGCGCATGGAGAAGGTCACGGGCCGCAGCGACGACATGGTGATCGTGCGCGGGGTGAACCTCTTCCCCACCCAGATCGAGGAGATCGTCCTGCGCACACCCGCCGTGGCGCCGCACTTCCAGCTGCGGCTGACCCGCGAGGGCCGTCTCGACGCCCTGACCGTACGGGCCGAGGCGCGCCCGGGGGCGACGCCGGAGCAGCGCGAGGAGGCGGCCCGGGCGATCGCGGCGGCGGTCAAGGACGGGATCGGCGTCTCGGTCGCGGTCGAGGTGGTCGACCCGGAGAGCCTGGAGCGGAGCGTGGGCAAGATCCGGCGGATCGTGGACCTGCGGGGCGAGCACTGAGCACGCCCGCTGCGTAGCCTGGAAGGAGGAGGTGGTTGCGATGCTGGCGGACTCTCCCGTGGCCGCGATCATTCCGGCCAAGGATCTGGACCGGGCGAAGCGCTTCTACACCGAGACCCTGGGATTCACCCTGACGAAGGAGTCTCCCGAGGACACCCGGCTGGAGGGCGGCGGCTCGATCCTCGGTCTCTACGAGACCCCCTATGGCGGCCAGGCCCAGCACACCCTGGCCAGCTTCAAGGTCGACGATCTCGACGCGTCCATGTCGGAGCTGCGCGAGAAGGGCGTGACGTTCGAGCAGTACGACCTTCCGGATCTGAAGACGGTCGACGGCGTCGTCGAGACGGACACCCTGCGGGGCAGCTGGTTCAAGGACAGTGAGGGCAACATTCTCTGCATGATGGAGGACAAGAGCCAGGGCTGAGCTCAGGAGGCGCCGAAGCGGTCCCGCAGCTCCCGCTTGAGGATCTTGCCGCTGGCGTTGCGGGGCAGCGACTCCACGAGGAACACCCGCTTCGGTGCCTTGAAGTGGGCGAGGCGGTCGCGCGCGTGGGCGAGGAGCTCGGCCTCGGTGACCTCGCCGCGGGGGACGACGAAGGCGGTGACCGCCTCGATCCAGCGCGCGTCGGGGAGGCCGACGACGGCCGTCTCGGCGACGGCCGGATGGGTGTAGAGCGCGTCCTCGACCTGCCGGGAGGCGACGAGGACGCCGCCGGAGTTGATGACGTCCTTGACCCGGTCGACGACGGTGAAGTAGCCCTCCGCGTCGCGCACGGCGAGGTCGCCCGAGCGGAACCAGCCGCCTCGGAACGCCTCCTTGGTCTCGTCCGGCTTGTCCCAGTAGCCGGCGCACAACTGCGGGGAACGGTAGACGACTTCGCCGGGGGTGCCGTCCGGCACGTCCCTGCCGTCCTCGTCCACGACCTTCGCCTCGACGTACCGGACGGGGCGTCCGCAGGAGTCCATCCGGCCCTCGTGCTCGTCGGGGCCGAGGACGGTGGCGAGCGGGCCGATCTCCGACTGTCCGAAGCAGTTGTAGAAGCGCAGGGACGGCAGGCGGGAGCGCAGCCGCTCCAGGACCGGCACGGGCATGATCGAGGCGCCGTAGTAGGCCTTGCGCAGCGCGGAGAGGTCGCGGTCGGCGAAGTCGGGGTGGTTCGCGAGTCCGATCCACACGGTGGGCGGGGCGAACAGGCTGTCGCAGCGGCCCGTCGCGACGAGGTCGAGGAGGAGCACGGGATCGGGCCCGTCGACGATGGTGTTCTCCGCGCCGACCGCGAGATACGGCAGCAGGAAGACGTGCGTCTGCGCCGAGTGGTACAGCGGCAGCGAGTGCACCGGCCGGTCGTCCTCGTGCAGGTCGAGGGCCTCGATCGCGCTCGCGTACTCGTGGACGAGCGCCCGGTGGGTCATCATCGCGCCCTTGGGCAGGGCGGTGGTGCCCGAGGTGTAGAGCAGCTGGACCAGATCGCGGGCGTCGTGGTCGGTGTCGTACGTGTCGGGGCGGTCGGTGACCTCCGTGAGGAGCGACCCGGGGGCGTCCCGCAGCGGCCGCACGGTGAAGCCGTCGGGGACGCGCCCGGCGAGGGCCGGGTCGGCGAGGACGAGCGCACTGCCCGACTGCTCCAGGATGTACGTGAGGTCGTCGCCGGTGAGGTGGTGGTTGACCGGCACGTGGATCAGGCCCGCGCGGGCGCAGGCCAGGAAGGCGATCAGGTAGGCGTCGGAGTTGTGCCCGTACGTCGCCACGCGGGCGTACTCGTCCAGGCCCCAGCGCTCGCGCAGCACGGCCGCGGCGGTCGTGACGGCGGCGTCCAGTTCGGCGTAGGTCCAGGTCCGGTCCGCGTAGCGCACGGCGATCCGGTCGGGGACGCGCTGGGCGCTCATGCGCAGCACACCGTCGACGGTACGGGTGAGCAGTCTGCGCGGTACTCGGTCCATGGCTGGTGATCCTCCGTGGGGGCGGGCGGAACGGTCAAGTACCCGGAGGGCGCGTGCCGGACGGGCGGAGCGCCGTCGGCGACCGCGCACCCGTATCGACCCGCGCCGACCCGTGCGGGCCTCGGATACCGAACGGCATGTTGACAAAGCAAGCGCTCAGCTGAGTGCATGGCCCCAACCCGCATGACAGACATGCTCGTTGGGAGGCACGTTGCACTTCCGCACCTTCTTCCCCGCCCGGCTGAGGCGGCCGGCGCTCGTCGGCGCCGCCCTCCTCACGGTCACCGCCTCGCTGCCGGCGGCGGCCGTGGCGGACCCGGCCGACCGGACCCACCGCCCCTCGGACCGGGGCCTGTCGGCCGTCATCCGGTACACCGAGTACGGCATCCCGCACATCGTCGGCAAGGACTACGCGAGCCTCGGCTTCGGCACCGGCTGGGCGCAGGCCGCGGACCAGGTCTGCGTGCTGGCCGACGGGTTCGTGACGGTGAACGGCGAGCGCTCGCGCCATTTCGGCCCGGACGCGGCACCCGACGGCTCGCTGTCCTCGGCGACGAGCAACCTGTCCAGTGATCTGTTCTTCCGCGGGGTGAAGGAGGCGGGGACGGTCGAGGCGGTGCTGGCCCGGCCCGCCCCGGCCGGGCCGAGCCGGCAGCTGGCAGAGCTGATGCGCGGCTGGGCGGCCGGCTACAACGCCTGGCTGCGGAAGAACCGGGTCACCGATCCGGCCTGCGCGGGCGCCGCCTGGGTGCGGCCGGTCACGGCGCTCGACGTGGCCCGCCGCGGCTGGGCGGTCGCCGTCCTCGGCGGCCAGGGCCGGGCCGTTGAGGGCATCGTCGCGGCCCGTCCGCCGGCCGCGGCGGGCGGAGCCGAGGGCACCTCCACGGCGGGCGGGACCGGCGGCGCGGGGCCGCGCGGATCCGGGCTGTCCGGGTCGGGGCTGCCCGACCCGGCCCGTACGGCCCAGGCGGCCCGTGCGCTGCTCGCGGCCGAGAACGCCACCATGGGGTCCAACGCGGTCGCCTTCCAGGGCTCGACCACCGCGAACGGGCGCGGGCTGCTGCTCGGCAACCCGCACTACCCCTGGCACGGCGGCCGGCGCTTCTGGCAGTCGCAGCAGACCATCCCCGGCGAGCTGAACGTCTCCGGCGCCTCCTTGCTCGGCACCACCGTCGTCAACATCGGCTTCAACGACAAGGTCGCCTGGAGCCACACCGTCGCCACCGGCGTCCCGTTCAACCTGCACCAGCTCGCCCTCGACCCGGCCGACCCCACCGTGTACCTGGTGGACGGCAGGCCCGAGAAGATGACCCCGCGCACGGTCACGGTCCCGGTCAAGGGCGGCGCCCCGGTCACCCGCACCCAGTGGTGGACCCGGTACGGGCCGGTCGTCACCGGGCTCGGCTCGCAGCTGCCGCTCCCGTGGACCGCGACGACGGCCTTCGCGCTGAACGACCCGAACGCGGCGAACCTGCGGGGCTCCGACACCGCGCTCGGCTTCGCGAAGTCCCGCTCGACCGGCGACATGGCCGACGCGCTGCGCCGCACCCAGGGGCTGCCGTGGGTGAACACCATCGCCGCCGACTCCGCCGGGCACACCCTGTTCACCCAGGCGCAGGTGCTGCCGCGGATCACCGACGACCTGGACCGGCGCTGTTCCACCCCGCTCGGCCGCGCCACCTATCCGGCGTCGGGCATCGCGGTGATCGACGGCTCGCGCGGTGACTGCGCGCTCGGGTCCGACCCGGACGCCGTGCAGCCCGGGGTGTTCGGGCCCGCGCGGATGCCGGTGCTGCGGGACGCCCCGTACCTGGCGAACTCCAACGACAGCGCCTGGCTCACCCACGCCGACCGGCCCCTCACCGGCTACGAGCGGATCTTCGGCACCATCGGCACCCCGCGGTCGCTGCGCACCCGTGGCGGGATCGAGGACGTGGCGGCCATGGCCGGGCGGGGCCGTCTGACCGTGGCCGACCTGCAGCGGCAGCAGTTCGCGAACCGGGCTCCGGCCGGTGACATGGCGGCGGCCGACACGGCCCGCGCCTGCGCGACGGTGCTCGTCGACGATCCGGAGGCCTGCCGGGTGATAGGCGCCTGGGACCGCACGATGGACACCGGCAGCCGGGGCGCGCTGCTCTTCGACCGCTTCTGGCGGAAGTTCACGGCGGCGGCGAAGCCGGCCGACCAGTGGAAGGTGCCGTTCTCCGCGGCGGATCCGGTGCGCACCCCGCACACCGTCAACACGGACTCCCCCGCCTTCGCCGCCGCCCTGAAGGCCGCGGTGGCGGAGCTGCGGGCGGCCGGGATCGCCCTCGACGCCCCGCTCGGGGAGCACCAGTTCGTGGTACGGAACGGGGCGCGGATCCCGGTGAGCGGGGGCACGGAGTCGCTGGGCGTCTGGAACAAGACCGAGCCCGTGTGGAACCCGGCGGGCGGCGGTTACACGGAGGTGGCGCACGGCACCAGCCATGTGCAGGCGGTGGGGTGGGACGGCGGCCGCTGCCCGGTGGCCCGCACCCTGCTGACGTACTCCCAGTCCTCGGACCCGGCTTCGGCGCACCACAGTGACCAGACCCGGCTGTACGCGGGCGAGCGCTGGGTGACCTCCCGGTTCTGCGAGAAGGACATCCTGCGCTCGCCGGAGCTGAGGATCGTGGTCGTCCGGGACTGAGCCTCCGTCAGGGACTGAACGACAGGAACACGAAGGCGGCGAAGATCGAGAGGTGGACGCCGCCCTGGAGGAGCGTGGCCCGTCCGGGCACCACGGTCAGGGCGCTCACCGCGGCGGTGAGCACGAGCAGCACCATGTGGAGGGCGCCCAGGCCGAGGACGAGCGGGCCGGAGAGCCAGATCGAGGCGAGCGCGATCGAGGGGATCGTGAGGCCGATGCTGGCGATGGCCGAGCCGTAGGCCAGGTTCATGCTGGTCTGCATCCGGTCCCGGCGGGCCGCGCGGACGGCGGCGAGGGTCTCGGGGAGCAGGACCATGAGGGCGATGACGACGCCGACGACGGCCTTGGGCAGGCCGGCGGACTCGACGCCGTTCTCGATGGTGGGCGAGACGAGTTTGGCGTTGCCGACGACGGCGACGAGGGCGAGCACGAGCAGGCCGAGGCTGATCCAGGTCTGACGGGCGGTCGGCGGCTCGGCGTGCTCGTCCTCGTTCTCCGCGAGGTTGCCGTCCGCCGCGGCCGGCCGGGGCACCGGCAGGAAGTAGTCGCGGTGCCGGACCGTCTGGACGGCGACGAACACCCCGTAGAGGCAGAGCGAGGCGACGGCGGCGAAGGCCAGCTGGGCCGGGGAGAACTCGGGGCCGGCGTGGCTGGTGGTGAACGTCGGCAGGACGAGGGTCATGGTCGCGAGGGTGCAGACGGTGGCGAGCGCGCCGCCGGATCCTTCGGCGTTGAAGACGGCGACGCGGTTGCGGAGCGCGGCCACGAGGAGGGAGAGGCCGACGATGCCGTTGCAGGTGATCATGACGGCGGCGAAGACGGTGTCCCGGGCGTAGGTGGCGGCCTTGTCGCCGCCTCCGGCCATGAGGGTGACGATGAGTCCGACCTCGATGACGGTGACGGCCACGGCGAGCACGAGGGATCCGTAGGGCTCGCCGACGCGGTGGGCGACGACCTCGGCGTGGTGGACGGCGGCGAGCACGGCGGCGAAGAGGCAGACCGTGATGAGGCCGACGGCGAAGCCCGGCAGGTCGCGCCCCCAGCCGAGCGCGAGGCCCACGGCCGCGACGACCGGTCCCCAGGTGGTCCACTGTCGTGTCAGTCCTGCCGTACGCGAACTCATGCCCTGAATCCTGCCATACCGGGATGGAGTGCCTTCCTCATCAGGGAGGAACGCCGCCCGTGCGCCGCGTAGGGTGCCCGCATGACGGAGATTCAGGACGCGGACCGGGCCCGTGTGGATGTGGGCCCGCCGGACGGCGGGCCGGACGAGCGGGCGACGCTGCTCGCCTTCCTCGGGTACCTGCGGCAGGCGGTCGCGGCGAAGGCGCAGGGCCTCGATCCGGAAGCGGCGCGGAGGCCGGGGGTGCCGTCGGGCACCAGCCTGCTCGGCCTGGTGAAGCATCTGACGGCGGCCGAGACGTACTGGTTCGTCCGGTCGTTCGAAGGCGAGGAGGGGCCGGCGCCCGACCTCGGCATGGAGGTCACCGAGGAGGACGACCCGGAGCGGCTGCTCGCCGCCTACCGGGAAGCGTGCCGCCGCTCCGACGCCGTCGTGGCGGCCTGCGGCGATCTGGACACGCTCGCCGTCCGGCCGGCCGGGCACAAGAAGGTGCGGCGCTCGCTGCGCTGGATCCTCGTCCACATGATCGAGGAGACCGCACGGCACGCGGGGCACGCCGACATCCTGCGCGAGCAGGCCGACGGGGCCGTGGGGCGCTGAGTGCGTCACAGCGGCCGCTCGTGGCCCTCCCAGTACGGGTCGCGCAGGCGGCGTTTGTAGAGCTTGCCGTTGGGGTCGCGGGGCATGTGGGCGATGAAGTCGACGGACCGGGGCCGCTTGTACGAGGCCAGCCGGCCGGCGCAGTGGGCGAGGACGGCGGCGGCGAGTTCGGGTCCCGGCTCGTGGCCCTCGGCCGGTTCGACGACGGCCTTGACCTCCTCGCCCCGGTCGGGGTGCGGGATGCCGAAGGCGGCGGCGTCGGCGACGGCGGGATGGGCGAGGAGGGCGGCCTCGATCTCGGCGGGGTAGATGTTCACCCCGCCGGAGATGATCATGTCGATCTTGCGGTCGCGCAGGAAGAGGTAGCCGTCCTCGTCGAGCACGCCGAGGTCGCCGACGGTGAAGAAGTCGCCGATGCGGTTCGACGCGGTCTTGGCCTCGTCCTTGTGGTAGCGGAAGCCGCCGGTGCTCATCTTCATGTAGACGGTGCCGAGCCGGCCGGGCGGCAGCCGGTTGCCGTCGTCGTCGAAGACGGCGAGCTCGCTGATGGGCCAGGCGCGGCCGACGGTGCCGGGCTTCCTCAGCCACTCCTCGGCGGTGGCGAACGCCCCGCCGCCCTCGCTGGCCGCGTAGTACTCCTCGACGCAGCGGCCCCACCACTCGATCATCGCCCGCTTGACGTGCTCGGGGCAGGGGGCGGCGCCGTGGAGGGCGTGGCGCAGGGAGGAGACGTCGTAGCGGTTCCTGGTCTCCTCGGGCAGGGCGAGCAGCCGGTGGAACTGGGTGGGCACCATGTGCGTGTGGGTGCAGCGGTGGGTGTCGACGAGCCGCAGCATCTCCTCGGGCGTCCACTTGTCCATGACGACGAGCGGATGCCCGATGTGCAGGGCGGCGGCGGCGAACTGGAGGACGGCCGTGTGGTAGAGCGGCGAGCAGACCAGGTGGACGTTGCCGTCGAAGGGTTTGATGCCGAAGATGCCGAGGAAGCCGCCGAGATGCGTCTCCTCGGGGAGCCTGCCGGGCAGGGGGCGGCGGATGCCGCGGGGCCGGCCGGTGGTGCCGGAGGTGTAGTTCATGACCCAGCCGAGGGTGCGGTCGTCGGGGGCCGAGTCCGGGCGGCCGTCGAGGAGTTCGGCGTACGGGCGGAAGCCGGGGACCTGGCGGCCGGGGCCCTCACCGACGGCGTAGCGGTGGCTCGGGGCGAGGCCCGCCTCGTCGGCGGCGGCGGTCGCGGCCTCGGCGAACCGCTCGTGGGCGAGGAGGACCTTGGCGCCGGAGTCCGCGACGATCCAGGCGATCTCGGGGCCGACGAGGTGGTGGTTGACGGGGACGAGGTAGAACCCGGCCTGGGCGGCGGCGAGGTAGGCGGTGAGGAAGGCGCTGCCGTTGGGCAGGACGACGGCGAAGGCGTCGCCGCGCTCCAGGCCGGCGGCGCGCAGGCCGTGGACGAGGCGGTTGGCGTCGGCGAGGAGCCGTCCGGCGCTCCACTCCTCGCCGTCGGGGGTGATCAGGACGGTGCGGTCGGGGTCGGCGGCGGCCTGGGCCCAGAACCCGGTGGGCGGATGCGTCACCGCGCGCTCCTTCCGGCGATGCGGTTGATCCGGGTGACCGCCCTCTCGAAGCCGCGGGTGAGGTCGTCGACGACCTGCTGGACGCTGCGTTCGGAGTTCATCCGGCCGACGATCTGGCCGACGGGGGTGCCGAGCAGGGGTGTCACCTCGTACTTCTGGATGCGGGAGACGGCCTCGGCGACCAGCAGGCCCTGGAGCGGCATGGGCAGGGGGTCCGGCCCGGCCGGGTCGTCCCAGGCGTCGGTCCATTCGGTGCGCAGCTGCCGGGCGGGTTTGCCGGTGAGGGCGCGGGAGCGGACGGTGTCGCCGGAGCCGGCGGCGAGGAGCTTCTCGGTGAGGGCGCGGGAGTGCAGTTCGGCCTCGGTGGTGGTGAGCCAGAGCGAGCCGAGCCAGACGCCCTGGGCGCCGAGGGCGAGACCGGCGGCGATCTGTTCGCCGCTGCCGATGCCGCCCGCGGCGAGGACGGGAAGGGGAGAGACGGCCTCGACGACCTCGGGGGTGAGGACCATGGAGGCGATCTCGCCGGTGTGGCCGCCGGCCTCGTAGCCCTGGGCGACGACGACGTCGATGCCGGCGTCGGCGTGGCGGCGGGCGTGCCGGGCGCTGCCGGCGAGGGCGGCGACGAGGACGCCGTGGTCGTGGGCGCGGGCGACGACGTCGGCGGGCGGGGAGCCGAGCGCGTTGGCGAGCAGCTTGACGGGGTAGTCGAAGGCGACGTCGAGCTGGCCGCGGGCGACCTGTTCCATCCAGCCGGTGATGCGCCAGCCGGACGCCTCGCCCTCGGCGAGTTCGGGGACGCCGTGTCTGGCGAGGGTGGCGCGGACGAACGCGCGGTGCCCCTCGGGGATCATGGCCTCGACGTCGGCCTCGGTCACCCCTTCGACCTTCTTGGCCGGCATGACGACGTCGAGGCCGTAGGGCAGCCCGTCGGTGTGGTCCTGCATCCAGTCGAGGTCGCGGGCGAGGTCGCCGGGGGCGGTGTAGCGCACCGCGCCGAGGACGCCGAACCCGCCGGCTCTGGTGAGGGCGGCGGCCACCGCGGGGAAGGGCGTGAAGCCGAAGATGGCGTGCTCGATCCCCAGGGTGCGACTCAGCTCCGTCTTCATGGGCGGCAGGATGCCGCAGCGGTCGTGCCGAGGGAAGAGATTTTCTGATGCAGTGTCAGATTCTTTGCGGCGCCGCGCGCTTCCGCGATCCGCTCCCCCTCCGGTAGGAAAGTTTCAGATCTTGCCGGAGCGGCCGAAGTTTTCTTTCAGGAAGCGGTGAGAGGGTGGACATGACGCAGGAGTCGAGGAGCGACGGACGGGGTCTGAGCCGCAGGGCGTTCGGCGGCGGGGTCCTCGCCCTGGGAGGTGCGCTGATGATCGGTGCGGTGCCGGGAGCGGCCGCCCACGGCCCCGAGGAGGGCGGCGCGGGCGGCAGCGGTACGCACGGTGGCGCGGGCGGTGGTGCGGGCGGTGGCGTGCGGCGGACCACCCTGCGGCGCGGCTCCGCCGAGCGGGCCGGGCTGCTGCCCGAGCATCTGGACCGCCTGGTCACCGACGCCGAATCCTTCCTGCGCCCCTCCCCCGTCCACCCCTGGTACGCGGGCGCCGTGCTGCTCGCCGGACGCGGCGGGACCGTGGCGCTGCACCGGCCGATCGGCATGGCCGTGCGCTACGCGGCGTACGACGAGAAGACCGACACCGGCGTCGAACTGCCGGCGGACGAGCAGATCCCGATGCGCGAGGACACGGTCTTCGACCTCGCGTCGGTCTCCAAGCTCTTCACCTCGATCCTGGCGGTGCAGCAGGTCGAGCGCGGGACGCTGGCCCTCGAGGAGCGGGTCACGGCGTATCTGCCGGAGTTCGGTGGCGGCGGCAAGCAGGACATCACGGTCCGTCAGCTGCTCACCCACACCTCGGGCTTCCGTGCCTGGATCCCGCTCTACAAGGAGCCGACCCGGGAGGGGCAGCTGCGGCTGCTGTGGAACGAGGTGCCGGCGCATCGGCCCGGCACGGTCTACCTCTACTCCGACCTCAACCTCATCACGCTCCAGCTGATCCTGGAGGAGATCACCGGTCACCCCCTGGATCAGCTGCTCCGGATCGAGATCACCGCTCCGCTCGGGATGCACCGCACACGTTTCAATCCCCCGCTCTCCTGGCGGCCCGACATCGCCGCCACAGAGGACGCCCGCAAACCCTGGTCGGGCCTGGACCGGGGCATGGTGTGGGGCGAGGTGCACGACGAGAACGCGTACGGCATGGGCGGGGTGGCCGGCCACGCCGGGGTGTTCTCCCGCGCCTGGGACCTGGCCGTCCTCGCCCGCACGCTGCTCAACGGCGGCGCGTACGGTGACGCCCGCATCCTCTCCCCCGCCTCCGTGGAGCTGATGTTCACCGACTTCAACACCGCCTTCCCCGGCGACGAGCACGGCCTCGGCTTCGAGCTCTACCAGCACTGGTACATGGGCGCCCTGGCCACCCCGCGCACCGCCGGACACACCGGCTTCACCGGCACCAGCCTCGTCCTGGACCCCAGCACCGACGCCTTCCTCGTCGTCCTCGGCAACTCCGTCCACCCGGTACGGAGCTGGCGCTCCGGCTCCGCGCCCCGCGTCGCCGCCGCCGACGCGCTCGCCCGCGCCGTGCCCGTCCGCCCGGCCCGGGGACGCACCGCCTGGTTTTCCGGCATGGCGAGCGCCACCACCGCCACGCTCACCCTGCCGGACCTCGCCGGGGCGGCACGCCTGGAGTGCGCCCTGTGGTGGGACACCGAACCGGGCGCGGACGGCGCCGCCCTGGAGGCGTCGACGGACGGCGGGGCGACCTGGGCGGCGGTGCCGTTCACGACGGCCCGCCCCGGCCGGGAGCCCCGGCCGCACCCCGAGGGCACGGCGAGCGGCTGGTCAGGCCGCGTCTGGCACACCGTCAGGGCCGCCCTGCCCGACGGTCCGGCCACCGGGCCCGTACGGCTGCGCTGGCGGTACACGACCGACCGGCGGTATGTCGGGCGGGGCGTGTACGTGGACGCGCTGCGGATCCTCGACGCGGGCGGACGGCCCCTGTTCGACGAGGCCCGGCCCGCGGACGGGGCACGCGTGGAGGCCAGGGGCTGGGTGCGGTCGGCGGACTGACGCCGCGTTCCCGCCGTGGACGGCGGCCCGCCGGCCGCCGCGGGCCTCGGCGGGACTCGGCTTCGGCGCCCTTCGGCAGCGGGGAGGGGCCGCCGGGACCCGGCGGCCTCAGGCCCCCGACGCGGCCGCGTCCCGCAGCGCGTCGAGGACCGGACGGATCAGGGGGTGCTCCTCCGCTCCGCGCCGGACCGCCGCGAAGACCCGGCGGGTCGGGGCGACACCGTCCACCGGACGGACGAACACACCGGTCAGGTCCGTGCCCCGCAGCGCGGACCGGGGCACCAGGGCCACGCCCGCGCCGGCCGACGCGAGGGCGACGACGGCGCGGAAGTCGTCGGAGGAGTGCTCCAGACGCGGCGCGAAACCCGCGTACTCGCACGCCAGGACGGTCACGTCATGGCAGGGGTTGCCGGCGGACTGGCCGATCCACGGGTCCTTCGCAAGGTCGGCGAGCGCGATCCGCTCCCGGGCGGCGAGCGCGTGGTCCGGCGGGAGGACGGCGTCGAAGGGCTCCGCGTAGAGCGGGACACGGGTGAGCCGGGCGTCGTCCTCGCCGGGCGCGCCCCGGTACTCGACGGCGACGGCCACGTCGACCTGCCGGTCCAGGACCATGAGGAGGCTCTCGTCGCCCTCGGCGTCGCGCACCCGGACCCGGATGCCGGGCGCCGCGCGGGCGAGGGAGCCGATGGCGGGGGCGACGACGAGGCCGATGCCGGTGGCGAAGGCCGCCACCGTGACCGTACCGGCCTCGCCCGAGCCGTACGCGGCGAGCTCGGCCTCCGCGCGCTCCAGCTGGGCCAGGACGGCGTTGGCGTGGCTCAGCAGGATCTCGCCGGCGGGGGTGAGCCGGGCCCCGCGCGCGCCGCGCTCCACCAGGCGGTGGCCGGTCTCCTGCTCCAGGGCGGCGAGCTGCTGGGAGACGGCGGACGGGGTGAGGTAGAGCGCGGCGGCAGCCGCCGTGACGGTGCGGTGGTCGGCCACCGCCCGGAGGATGTGCAGCCGCCGCGCTTCGATCATGCCCCTAGTCTCGCAGGGCGGCCCGCGCGTCGACGAACGCGTCGACGGCCCGGTTGACGTCGTCCGTGGAGTGGGCGGCGGACAGCTGCACGCGGATGCGGGCCTGGCCCTGCGGCACGACCGGGTAGGAGAAGCCGATCACGTACACGCCGCGCTCCAGGAGCAGCTCGGCCATGCGGCCGGCCTCGGCGGCGTCGCCGATCATCACGGGGGCGATGGCGTGGTCGCCGGGGAGGATGTCGAAGCCCTCGTCGGTCATCCGGCGGCGGAACAGCGCGGTGTTGGCGTTCAGCCGCTCGCGCAGGTCGCCCGCGGACTCCAGCAGGTCGAGGACCTTGAGGGAGGCGGCGGCGATCACCGGGGCGAGGGTGTTGGAGAAGAGGTACGGGCGGGAGCGCTGGCGCAGCAGGGCGACGATCTCGGCGCGGGCGGCGACGTAGCCGCCGGAGGCGCCGCCGAGGGCCTTGCCGAGGGTGCCGGTGATGATGTCGACGCGGTCCATGACGCCGTGCAGCTCGGGGGTGCCGCGGCCGCCGGGGCCGACGAAGCCGACGGCGTGCGAGTCGTCGACCATCACCATGGCGTCGTAGCGCTCGGCCAGGTCGCAGATCTCGTCGAGCGGGGCGACGTAGCCGTCCATGGAGAAGACGCCGTCGGTGACGATCAGCCTGCGCCGGGCACCGCCCTCGGCGGCCTCCTTGAGCTGCCGCTCCAGGTCGGCCATGTCGCGGTTGGCGTAGCGGAAGCGGCGGGCCTTGGACAGGCGGATGCCGTCGATGATGGAGGCGTGGTTGAGGGCGTCGGAGATGACCGCGTCCTCAGGCCCGAGAAGGGTTTCGAAGACGCCGCCGTTGGCGTCGAAGCAGGAGGAGTAGAGGATCGTGTCCTCCTGGCCGAGGAAGGCCGAGAGGCGGGCCTCGAGCTCCTTGTGGACCTCCTGCGTGCCGCAGATGAAGCGGACGGACGCCATGCCGTAGCCCCAGCGGTCCAGGGCCTGGTGGGCGGCGGCGACGACCTCGGGGTGGTCGGCGAGGCCCAGGTAGTTGTTGGCGCAGAAGTTCAGCACCTCTCCGGGGCGGCCGCCGGAGGTGACGGCCACGGTCGCGGACTGGGGGGTGCCGATGACCCGCTCGGGCTTGTGCAGGCCGGCCTGGCGGATGTCTTCGAGCGTGGCGCGCAGGTCGTCGCGGACGGAGTCGAACATGAGGGGGCTCCTTCGGGAGTCGGGCGAACTGGGGCGAGTGAACCCCTTAAGAAGCATTCCAATCGAGGATGATCTTGCCGCTCTTGCCGGAGGCGGCGTCGTCGAAGGCCGCGTCGAAGTCGCGGTAGTCGTAGCGGCCGGTGATCACCGGGGCGAGGTCCAGGCCGCCCTCCAGGAGCACCGACATGGCGTACCAGGTCTCGAACATCTCACGGCCGTAGATGCCCTTGATGGTGATCATCGAGGTGACGATCTTCGCCCAGTCGACGGAGAAGTCCTCGCTGGGCAGGCCGAGCATGGCGATCTTGCCGCCGTTGGTCATGTTGGCGACCATGTCGCGCATCGCGCGCGGGTTGCCGGACATCTCCAGGCCGACGTCGAAGCCCTCCTTGAGGCCGAGGACGCGCTGGCCGTCGGCGATGGTCTGCTCGGCGACGTTGAGCGCGAGCGAGACACCGGTCTTGCGGGCCAGGTCGAGGCGCTCCTCGCTGACGTCGGTGATGACGACGTGGCGGGCGCCGGCGTGCTTGGCGACGGCCGCGGCCATGATGCCGATCGGGCCCGCGCCCGTGACCAGGACGTCCTCGCCGACGAGCGGGAAGGAGAGGGCGGTGTGGACCGCGTTGCCGAAGGGGTCGAAGATCGCGGCGACGTCGAGGTCGACGGCGACGCGGTGCACCCACACGTTGGAGGCGGGCAGCACGACGTACTCGGCGAAGGCGCCGTCGCGGCCCACGCCGAGGCCGACGGTGGCGCGGCACAGGTGGCGCCGGCCGGCCAGGCAGTTGCGGCACTTGCCGCAGACGAGGTGGCCCTCGCCGCTGACCAGGTCGCCGACCGTGACGTCGGTGACGTCGCGGCCGGTCTCGACGACCTCGCCGACGAACTCGTGGCCGAGGGTGAGCGGGGTGTCGATGGTCTTCTGCGCCCAGCCGTCCCAGGACCTGATGTGCAGGTCGGTGCCGCAGATGCCGGTCCGCTTGACCTTGATCAGGACGTCACCGGGGCCGGTCTCCGGCTCGGGCACGTCCGTGAGCCAGAGTCCCGGCTCCGCCTTCTGCTTGACCAGTGCCTTCAATGTCACGGCTCCCGACGTGCGCGTCCTTTTGATGTGCGGGTCAGGGCACGGCGAAGCGCCCAAGATCCCTGGAAGAAATCTTCCCTACCTCGGGCTTCCGGTCCATCGAGGTTTTCTTAAGCGCCCTCGCAGATCAGCTTCACGCCGCTGGCGGGGGCGGCGCGGGCGTCAACCCGCCGCCCGTTCCAGCACCGACATGGCCGCGTTGTGGCCGGGCACGCCGCTCACCCCGCCGCCCCGGACGGCGCCGGCCCCGCAGAGCAGGACGTTGGCGTGCGCGGTCTCGACGCCCCACGTTCCGCCCTGCTCGTCCCCGTGCTGTTCTTCCGCGTACGGGAAGGAGAGGTCGCGGTGGAAGATGTGGCCGCCCGGCAGCCGCAGTTCGCGTTCGAGGTCGAGCGGGCTCTTCGCCTCGATGCAGGGCCGGCCGTCGGCGTCGCGGGCCAGGCAGTCGGCGATCGGCTCGTCGAGGCAGGCGTCGAGCTGGGCCAGGGTCGCCGCCAGGAAGGCGTCACGGGTGCCGTCGGGGTCGGCGGCGAAGAGCCGGGCGGGCGCGTGCAGTCCGAAGAGGGTGAGGGTCTGACAGCCGCGGGCGGCGGCCTCCGGGCCGAGGATGCTCGGGTCGGTGAGGGTGTGGCAGTAGATCTCGGAGGGCGGCGCGCCGGGCAGCCGTCCGGCGGCGGCCTCGGCGTACGCGTCGGCCAACTGCCCGTAGCCCTCGGCGATGTGGAAGGTGCCGGAGAACGCCTCGCGCGGGTCGACGGCGCGGTCGCGGAGCCTCGGCAGCCGGGTGAGGACCATGTTCACCTTGAGCTGGGCGCCCTCGGCCGCCGCCGGGGCCGGTTCGTCGAGGAGGGCGGCGAGGGTGTGCGGGGAGGCGTTCACCAGGACGTGCTCCGCCGCGACGACGCCCTCGCCGTCGGCGGTGCGGTAGGCGACCTCGGCCCGGGTGCCGTCGGTGTCGATCCGGGTGACCTCGTGGCCGGTGAGGAGGGTGGCCCCGGCGGCGCGCGCCGCGTCGGCGAGGGCGTCGGTGAGGGCGCCCATGCCGCCGACGGGGACGTCCCAGTCGCCGGTGCCGCCGCCGATGACGTGGTAGAGGAAGCAGCGGTTCTGCCGCAGCGAGGGGTCGTGGGCGTCGGCGAAGGTGCCGATGAGGGCGTCGGTCAGGACGACCCCGCGGACCAGGTCGTGGGCGAAGTGCCGCTCGACGGCGACGCCGATGGGCTGCTCGAACAGCATGTCCCAGGTCTCGGCGTCGTCGACCCGGGCGCGCAGTTCGGCGCGGGTCGGCAGCGGCGCGGTGAGGGTGGGGAAAATGCGGCGCGCGGCCCGCGCGGTGCGGCCGTGGAAGGCCCGCCACGCCTCGTACTCGCGGTCGGAACCGGTGAGCGCGGCGAAGGAGGCGCGGGTGCGGTCCCGGTCGCCGCCGACGAGCAGGCCGGAGTCGCCGGACGGGGTGCGGTAGGGCGTGTACGAGGAGACGGACCGTTTCCGCACGGTGAAGCGCAGCCCGAGGTCGCGGACGATCTTCTCGGGGAGGAGCGAGACGAGGTACGAGTAGCGGGACAGCCGTACGTCCACCCCGGCGAAGGGCCGCGTGGAGACGGCCGCCCCGCCGGTGGTGCCGAGCCGTTCGAGGACGAGGACCCGCCGCCCGGCGCGGGCGAGGTAGGCGGCGGCGACGAGGCCGTTGTGTCCGCCGCCGACGATGACGGCGTCGTAGGAGCGCTGCGCTGCGGTCATGCCTCTTGCTAGCACCCCGGCCGCGGTCCCACCAGACGGCCTTCCTGGAGACGTGGGACGGGGGACGCCGGACGGCCGCTGAGGCGCTGACAGTGGCGTGCCCTACGGTCGGGGCCATGGGGAACCACTACCGGACGCTGGTCGTCCAGGACGTCTCGGCCGGGGAGGCGGAGGGGCTGGCCGCGCGCGGGCTGCACTGGTTCGTCTCGGGCGGCGTCGTGCGGGCCGAACGCAGCGAGGACTGCGTCTTCTTCGCCCGGTACGGGCATCCGCCCGGCCCGGAGTGGTCACGGGCGGTGGCCGAAGCGCGGTGGAGGGCCGGCGGCGGAGTCGCGGTCCACGTGGGGCGGACGCTGTTCCACGGCTGTCCGTTCTCGTGCGCGTACGCGGTCTGCCCGAACTGCGCCGCCCGGACCCGTTTCCTCACCCCGGGCGGGGAGGCGGTCGAAGGCGCCTTCGATCCCTTCGCCGCGTCCCTACGCGCGTGGGAGCGGACGGGTGCGGCCACGGCCGACTGCGGCGCCTGCGGCCGGGCGGGCGACCTGACCGCGTGGGGCTGGGACGGCGACTTCTTCGCGCTCGGTCACCTGGGCTTCGCGTTCTGGGACTGGCCGGAGCTCGCGCCGGACTTCCTGGCCGCGTTCGCGGAGGTGCTCGGCGGGCGCCGGTTCGCGCACGTGGCCGGGAAGCTCTGACCGTACGGTGTCGGTCCCGGCGCGGTCACACGTCGGCGCCGAGACGTTTTCCGGCGGGATCACGCGGCGGGGCAGAGGCGTTCTTCCGGCGGGATCACGCGGCGGGGCAGAAGCGTTCTTCCGGCGGGGTCACGTCCCGCCGCCGAGGCGTTCGCGGCAGTGGGCCTCGTCCGCGCGGGCGGACCGGGTGTCCGGGTGGTCGGGGCCGAGGAGGCGGGTGCGGGCCTCGGTCACCCGGCGGTACTCGGCGAGGGCCTCCTCCCAACGCCCCAGCCAGCCCAGCGCGATGGCGGTCTCGCGGCGGCTGACGAGGGTGTCGGAGTGGTCGGCGCCGAGCACCCGGGTGCGGGCGGCACAGACCGCGCGCGCCTCGGCGAGGGCCTCCTCCCACCGCCCGAGGCGGCCCAGGTTCACGCCGAGGCCGTGCCGGGCGCGCAGGGTCTCGGGGTCCTCGGGTCCCGCGGTCCTGGTGCGGGCGGCGACGAGCTCCCGGTACAGCTCGGCGGCCTCCTCGGCGCGGCCGAGTCGGCCCAGGCAGATGCCGGCCTCGTAGCGGGCGGCGAGCGTGTCGGGGTGATCGGGTCCGAGGACGGTGCCACGGATCCCGGCGATCTCGCGGTAGTGGCGCAGCGCGTCGGACCAGCGCCCGAGCCGGCCGAGCGCGTGCCCCACCTCGTGACGGGTGGCCAGCGTGTCGGGGTGCTCCGCGCCGAGCAGCCGGGCGCGTGCGTCGGCGACCTCGCAGGCGGTCGCGTACGCCTCCGCGACCCGGCCGATCCGCCCCAGGGTGAAGGCCAGGTTGTGGCGGCAGCGCAGGGTGTCGGGGTGCTCCGGGCCCATGGTCCGTTCGCGGACCGCGAGCACCGCCTCGTACACGGCGTGGGCCTCGGCGTGACGGCCGAGTCCGCCGAGCACGTACGCGGTCTCCTGGCGTGCGGCCAGGGTCTCGGGGTGGTCGGTGCCCAGGGTCCTGGCCCGCCCCTCGGCGACCGCGCCGAACTGGCGCAGGGCCTCGGCGGGCCGGCCGAGCCGGGCCAGGGCGAAGGCGAGTTCGTAGCCGCTGGCGAGGGTGTCGGGGTGATCGGCGCCGAGGACCCGCGCCCGGTCCCGTACGACCGTACGCAGCAGCTCGGCGGCCTCCTCCCACCGGCCGAGCCGGCCGAGCCCGAGCCCGGCCCGGTGCCGGCCGGCGAGCACGGCGACGAGCTCGGGCGCGGAGGCGGCCGCCCCGGACGGGTGGCGGGGGTGGTTCGGGCCGGTGCCCTGGGGTCGGGAAGGGGCCCCGCCGGTCACCTGGACCTCGGCCTGGGAGTGGCCGTGGGGCTGCGCCCGAAGCGGGTCCTCGAAGTGGCCGTGGGGCTGCGCCTGAAGCGGGTCCTCGGCCTGGGCCGCTTCCTGGTGGGAGGTGGTCGGGCGCGCCGCGCGCGTCCACTCGCCCGTCAGGGCCGTGGTCGGGTCGTACGGCGGCATCGCGCGCCCCGCGAGGGTGGTCGTGGCGGCGCGGCCGGTGCCCATGGCGCGGGCCCAGGCGGGGAGCGCGGGCGGGGCGGGCGGGGCCGTCGGGGCCGGGTAGACCGCGGATGCCGTGGCCGCGCGGCCCGCGGCGAGGCGGTCGCGCAGCACGGCCGCGTCCGCCGGGCGGCCGTCGGGGGTCTTGGCGAGCAGGTCGAGGACGACCAGGTCGAGGTAGTCCGGGAGTTCGGCGCGGTGGCTGCGCAGCGGCAGGGGCGTGGTGTCGCGGTGCCCGATGAGGATGGACCAGGTGTCACCGAGGTCGAACGGCGGGACGCCGGTGGCCAGTTCGTAGAGGACGCAGCCCAGGGAGTACAGGTCGCTGCGGTGGTCGACCTCGCCGCCGCCGATCTGCTCCGGGCTCATGTAGTGCGGGGTGCCCATGGCGATGCCGGTGCCGGTGAGGCGGGAGGTGAAGCCGATGTCGGCGCCGAGGCGCGCTATCCCGAAGTCGCAGATCTTCACGGGGCCGTCGGCGAGCCGCACGATGTTCGCCGGCTTGAGGTCGCGGTGCACCACGCCCTGGCGGTGGGTGTAGGCGAGGGCGTCGGCGACCTGCTCGGCGATGTCGACGACCTCCGCGACGGGAAGGGGCCGCTTGCGGTTGTCGGCGAGCAGCTGGCTGAGGTTGCGCCCGTCGAGGAGCTCCATGACGAGGAAGAGCACGCCGTCGGACTCGCCGAAGTCGTGGACGACGGTGATGCCGCGGTGCTGGAGGGAGGCGGCGACCCGGGCCTCGCGCCGGAAGCGTTCGCGCAGCACGGCCAGGTTGGCCGGGTCCCGCTGCTGGCCGAGCGGCCGCAGGCACTTCACGGCGACGCGCCGGCCGAGCGACTCGTCGGTGGCCCGCCACACCTCGCCCATGCCGCCGCGGCCGATCACCTCGTGCAGCCGGTACCGGCCCTGGACCAGCCTGGTGTCCGTGTCCGCCATCGCGTGCTGTCGCCCCCGTCTGCCCTGGTCCTCCCCGGCGTGTCCAGTATGGCGGCCATGGCGCGCGGTCAGTACGGCGCGGGTCGGGTCGGCGGGCGGAGCCGTCTCCGTCGAGCGGCGGGCGGAACCGTCCCCTCACGCGCGGGACGGGCCGCGCGGGCGGTGGCGGGCGGCGGTGACGGTCGGGTGCTGGGCGGGCGGCGAGCGGTGGGCGTACGGAGGCAGGGCGTCGTACGCGAGGGCGGCCACGCGCCGCCGGATCACCTCGCGCGCGGGCCTGAGGGCCGGCGGCACCGGGGCCGGCGCAGGACGAGGTCGACGGTCGGTGTGCGATCGGCCCGGTACCGGGCGGCCCGGTACCGGGCGGCCCGGTACCGGGCGGCCCGGTACGCGATCGGCCCGAACCGGACGAGGCCGAACCGGACGGCCCGGTACCGGACGGCCCCGTACCGGATCGAGCGGCGCCGAGCCGGCGCTACCGGCCCGGCGCCACCCGGCCCGGCGGCGCCGTACCGGGTCAGTGCCAGACCGTCTGCACCGAGTCGAGCTGGATCCAGGTGATCGGGTTCCCGGCGTTGCCGCCGTAGACGTTCACCGACCCGGACGGGTTGATCTCGAGGCGGCAGGCGTTGACGCCCTGGCTGTTGTTGCGGGGCGCGACGCCGCGTACGAACGCCGTCGGCGCGGCGAAGCCGTCGGGCAGCCTGCCGATCTTCGCGTCGGAGGCCAGGTTGCACGTCACCAGGCCGCGGGCCTGGAGGAACGGGGTGCCGGCGAGGGTGACGAGCCGGACCTCGGGGGTCGCACCGGCGCTCGGGGTGATCCCGGGCTCCAGGACGAGCGGGGTCCAGGCACCGGCGTCGACACCGGCGGCCGCGGCCGGGGCGGCGGTGACGAGGCCGCCGACGGTGAGGGCGGCGGGCAGGGCGAGGGCCGCGCCGAGGACGCTGCGGCGGTTGTGGGACATGGGTGGTCGGCTCCTTGGGGCCAGGGGACGGAAACGGAGGTGGGGCTAGCGCCAGACGGCGCTGAAGGCGTCGAGCTGGGCCCAGGTGATCGGGTCGGTGGAGCGCCCGCCGTACAGGCGCAGCACGCGGTCGTTCCCGGCCTCGACGCGGGCGACACTGGGGCCGCCGTTGGTGCTGTCGCGCGGCACGGTGGCGCGGGCGACCACGCTCGGGGTGAGCGCGTCGGGCAGGGTGCCGATGACCGCGTCGGCGGTGAAGTTGCCCCTGACCCCGCCGGAGAGCTGGAGGGTCGTGGTGCCGGCGAGGCTGATGAGGCGTCCCCGGGGCGGGTGCTGATCGGCCGTCACTCCGGCGGCCAGCGTGATCGGCCGCCAGTCGGTGAGGACCTTCACGCCGTCGGTCTCGGGGCCCGCGGACAGGGACATGATCGTGCAGGTGCGCGGTCCGGGGTTCTCGCAGGCGAAGCCGAAGTGGAGGTGCGGGACGCCGTCGTGGACGGCGACGGTCATGCCCTCGGGCTCGCGCCAGACCAGGCCGGGGCCGGCGGTGATGTGCCGGTGGTCGAGCTGGTTGCCGGTGGCCCACTCGAAGGCGGTGATGTACGTGTTGCCGGGCAGGGGGGCGTCGTAGAGGCTCTGGCCCTTGAGCGTGTAGAGCACGCCCGCGTGGGACGCGTACCCCTGGAAGTCGGCGCCGGCCTCCGGGATGTCCGGGCTGAGCGTCTGGAGGGCCTGCCACTCGCCCGCCGTCGCGCGGGCCAGGTCGTAGCGCGCGTAGGACGCGACGCCGCCGAGGGTGTAGCGCACCACGAGCTCGCCCGCGCTGTGGTCGATGGTGGGGGTGACGAAGCGGGCGGCCGGATCCGGGGTGTACGGCGGGGTGTGGCGCGCGGTGCCGTGGTCGACGACATCGCCGTTGCGGTAGGCGAAGCTGGTCACGGCGGTGCCGTAACCCTCGTTCTTGCTGTTGGGCACGGACGCGGTCTCGGTCCACAGCCAGACCGTTCCGCCGCGGTTCTCCACTCCGAGGTTGACGCCGTGTCCGAACCCGCGCAGGTACATGTGTCCGGTGAGGGTGCCGCTCCGGGTGAGGCGGGTCAGGCACAGGTCACCGTTGGCCTTGCGGGTGGGGTAGTCGACGGCGGCGGCCTCGTCGGACAGCCGGATCCCGGCCTCCATGACCTGGAGCACGAAGATGTCCCCGGAGACCGGGTCGATGCCGAACGACTGCATGACGGTGCCGTTCTGGAGCCGGCGCCGGTGGAGCAGTTTGCCCACCGGGCCGGCGATGTCTATCTGTCCTGGGACGGTGATGCTCAACGGCGAGGCTCCTCGAAGGGGGTGGCGGCTTCCCTGATGATCGAACCGCGCCAGTGTGCCACTCCCCCGGCCTCACGGGGAGGCGGGCCTCCGGTCGACCGTGGTGCGGGGAGAGCTGCCCAGGAAGGACCGGCCGCGCTCGCCGGTGCCCGCGGGACGGTGGCGAGGGGATGGTCGCGAGGGCGGTGGCGGGCGGCGGGCGGCGGGTCAGCGGGTCAGCGGCGGACCCGGGGCATGCCGAGGCCGATCCAGGCGATGATCTCGCGTTGGATCTCGTTGTTGCCGCCGCCGAAGGTGAAGATGACGGCCGAGCGGTAGCCGCGTTCGAGTTCGCCGTGCAGGACGGCGCCGGCCGAGCCCTCCTTGAGGGCGCCCGCCGAGCCGGTGACCTCCATGAGCCAGGCGTAGGCGTCGCGGCGGGCCTCGGAGCCGTACACCTTGACGGCGGAGGCGTCCTGGGGGGTGAGGGTGCCGTTCTGGACGGCGCTCACCATCTGCCAGTTGAGGAGCTTCATGGCGTCGAGGCGGGCGTGGGTGCGGGCCAGGGTGCGGCGGACCCAGCCGAGGTCGAGGACGCGGCGGCCGTCGGCGAGCTTGGTGCCGGCGGCCCAGCGCCGGACGTCGTGCAGGGCGCGGATGGCCATGGTGCCGTGGGCGGCGAGGGTGACGCGTTCGTGGTTGAGCTGGTTGGTGATCAGCCGCCAGCCCTCGTTCTCGTCGCCGACCCGGCGGGAGCACGGGACGCGGACGTTCTCGTAGTGGCTCGCGGTGGTGTCGTGGGAGGCGAGGGTGTTGATCAGGGTGCAGGAGTAACCGGGGTCGCTGGTCGGCACGAGCAGCATGGTGATGCCCTTGTGCGGCGGGGCGGCGGGGTCCGTGCGGACGGCGAGCCACACCCAGTCGGCGGTGTCGCCGTTGGTGGTCCAGATCTTCTGTCCGTTCACCGTGTAGTGGCCGGTGGTCTCGTCGCCCTCGCGGACGGCGCGGGTCTTCAGGGCGGCGAGGTCGGTGCCGGCGTCGGGCTCGCTGTAGCCGATGGCGAAGTCGATCTCGCCGGAGAGGATCCTCGGCAGGAAGTACGCCTTCTGTTCCTCGGTGCCGAACCGCATGATCGTCGGGCCGACGGTGTTGAGCGCCATCAGCGGCAGCGGTACGCCGGCCTGGGCGGCCTCGTCGAAGAAGAGGAACTGTTCCATGGGTGTGAGCCCGCGCCCGCCGTACTCGGTGGGCCAGCCCACGCCCAGCCAGCCGTCGGCGCCGAGCCGGCGCACGGTCTCGCGGTAGAAGCGCTTCCGGGCGGCGGGGTCGGCGTAGCGCGCGTGGGCGGCCACGTCCTCGGGGACGAGCTCGGCGAAGTAGGCCCGCAGTTCGGCACGCAGACGGCGCTGGGCGGGCGTGTACTCGAGGTGCATGGCGTCTCCCGTGGCTCGGCGCTCCGATGCTCCGCGCGGTGCGGCGCCACGGTAGAACGTGTTCCATAAATGCGGAAGGCCCGTGCGCCGACCGGTGGCGTACGGGCCCGTCCGCGCCGCCCGCGAGGGCGGTCCGTCCTCTGGGGGAGCGGTTCGGCCGCTCAGGGCAGCAGTTCGTCGAGGGAGGCTCGGCCCTTCTCCGCCATGCGCCGCTCGGCCCAGGCGAGATTCTTCGGATTCACGTCGCGACCGGAGGCGAGGACCAGGTCCTCGGCCGTGAACTCACCCTCCGACCCGGCGTGCAGCAGCCTGTCGGGCGTCGGGATGTCCCCCCGGGACGTCTTGTCGGTGTCACCGTTCATGCCGCCTCCTCGTTTTTCGCAGGCACTGGCCATTCTCCTGGCCTGCTCTCCGTCCCGCATCCGGGCGACGGTGCCGACGGGGCGCGGGGCCGGGAGGGGGGCGGGCCGCGTGGTGGGCGCGGGCGTGAGGGGGGCGGGGGCGCCGGGTCGGCGCGGTGTCGGGTCGGCGCGGCGTCGGGTCGGCGCGGTGTCGGAACGGTGTCGGTGGCATGTCGACGCGGACGGGGAGGCTGGCGGACGCGTCAGACGACCGCCAGCGAACCAGGAGCCCGCATCGATGACCCCTCCGTCCCAGCCCCAGTCCCAGCCGCAGTCCCCGGCCCAGCCCCAGTCCCAGTCCCAGTCCCAGTCCCAATCCCAGCCTCTGCCCCTGCGCCGCGTCCGCGTCAGGGACGTGCGGCCCCTCACCCCACGCATGACCCGGGTCACCCTCGGTGATCCCTCCCTGGCCGGGGCGGCCCTCGCCCGGCCCGACGCGCAGGTGAAGCTGTTCTTCCCCCGGCGCGGACAGACCGAGCCCGTACTGCCGGCCCCGGATCGGGACGGCGACGTGATGCGCTGGTACGCGGCCTACGCGGCGATCCCGGAGGAGCGGCGGCCCTGGATGCGCAGCTACACCGTGCGGGCGCACGACCCGGCCGCCGGGACCGTCGACATCGACTTCCTGCTGCACGGCGGCGGCGAGGACGGACCGGCGACGCGTTGGGCGCGCCGAGCGCGCCCCGGGGACGTGCTCGGGATGTTCGGCCCGTCGGACCACTTCGCCGCGCCCGTCGATCCGGGCGCGGGCGACTGGGCGCTCCTCGTGGCGGACGCCTGCGCGCTGCCCGCCCTGGCGACGGTCGCCGGGGCGCTGCCGCCGGGGCGGCCCGCGGTCGCCGTCGTCCTGGTCGCCGACGCGGCGGAACGGCAGCCGCTGCCGACGGCCGGGGACCTGAGGGTGCGCTGGGTGTACGGGGAGGGGGCGGCCGGCGAGGAATCCCTGATCGCGGCCGTACGGGCGGAGGCGGGAAGGTTCCCGGCCGGCGCGCCGTACGTGTGGCTGGCCGGGGAGGCCGGGACGGTACGGGCCCTGCGCCGTCACCTCGTGGAGGAGCGGGGCATCGACCGGCGTGCCGTCGACTTCGCCGGCTACTGGCGCCGACGGCTCACCCAGGACGACGCGCCGACGCCGGAGGACCTGGCGGAGGCGCGGGAGCGGTTGGCGATGCGGGAGGGGTGACGGGGCCTGGGGCGGCGCGGCGGGCGGTGGGGGCGGTACGGCCGGAGCGGGGTCACTGCGGGACCGAGTGACGACTGCCGGCCGCGGCGACCGGCACCCGGTGACCGGACGGCCGGCTCACGGAGCAGGCCGGTGGCGGCCGGTCGGGTCAGCGCCGCCTCGTCGGCGCGTTCCGGACGAGCGCCGCGGCCTCCCGCACGGTGAGAGTGCCGCCCTCCTCGTAGTGGGCGGTGAAGACGTCCGGGGCGAGGGCGGTGTGCAGGGCGCGGGCGGCGTGGGTGCGGAGGGCGGCCTCGGTGGGGGCGGTGAGGGGGCGGATGCCGGCGCCGGCCGGGGCGCCGCGGTGGGCGTCGTACGCGCCGAGCAGCCGTGCGCCCTCCGTCGCCGCGCCGGTCCCCGCAAAGGCCCAGGCGGCGGTGGCGAACTGGGTGACGATCAGGTAGGGGGCGACGAGGTGGGCGAGGGCCTCCATCTCCCGGACCGCCCGTGCGAGTCGGGCGGCGGCGTCGTCGAAGGCGCCGTCCAGGCAGTCGAGCCAGGCGTGGAGGCCGGCGAGCATGCCGTGGAAGAGGCCGGGGGTGAGCTCGCCGCACTCATCCTCCATGAGGCGGACCTGGGCGCGGGCCAGGGACGTGCGGCCGGTGCCGCCGTAGTGCTGGGCGAGCAGCAGACGGGGCGTGCTCACGGCCTCGGTGCCGGCCTCGCCCGACTCCCGGGCGGCCTCGACGAGCAGGCGTTCGGCGTCGGCGCGGGCCACCGGGTCGTCGGCGACCGCCGGGGTGCGGAGCCGGAGGGCTGCGAGCAGCGCCTTGAAGACGGGGACCTGGGAGCGGGCGCCGAGCCGGGCGGCGGCGTCCATGGCCCGTGCGAAGTCGGCGGCGGCCTCGCCCGTGCGGCCGGCCCGCTCGTACGTCTCGCCCCGCGCGGCGAGGGCCTCGGCGATCCCCCACGAGTCCCGCACGGTCTCGAACCGTTCCAGCGCCTCCTCCGCGTCCCGCGCCTGCCCGCCGAGGAGCCTGGCGCGGAGCAGCAGGGCGAAGGCGAGGTCCCAGTCGTCTCCGTGGTCGCGGGCGGCGGCCACGAGGGCGGCGAGGGTCTCGTCGAGGCTGCCGAACCGGCCGGTCATCAGCTGGGCGAAGAACCACATCGTGCCGGGGTGCCGGGCGGTCTGCGGCAGACCGGGCCGGTACGCGGAGACGACGGCATCGAGCCGGGCGCGGGTCTCGGGCCGCTCCAGCGCGGTGGCCCCGTCCCCGCCCTCGGTCGCGAGGGCGAGCAGCCGTCCGCCGCGCCGCGCCTCCCACAGCCGCTCCCCCGTCCACGGCGGCGGCACGTCCACGCACCGCCCCGCGAACGGCTCCGCCGGCCGCACTGCTCCGACGAACGGATCGGGTCCGAGCCGGGTCGCCTCGCGCAGCCAGGTCCGGGCGTCGTGCAGATGGTTGCGCAACTGCCAGAACCAGCTCATGGCGTGCACGAGGCACAAGGTCTCCTGCTCGTCCCCCAGCCGTACGGCGGTCCGCAGCGCACCGCGCACGTTGTCGTGCTCCACCTCCAGCCGGGTCGTCGCCGCCGCCTGCCCCGGCCCGCGCAGTGCTGCGTCGCCGCCCCGGGCGAGCTCGCGGTAGTACGTCAGGTGCCGCCGCTCGACCGCCGCCCGCTCCCCCGCCTCGTCCAGCCGCTCCCCCGCGTACTCGGCCACCG